>NZ_AQPL01000371.1:0-26997 GCF_000395345.1 Cupriavidus sp. WS
GGCGAGCGCGGCTACCAGATCGTGCTCGAGCACGCCAACACGCCCGAACTGCAACAGCGCTGCCTGAAGATCTGCGAGATCGGTGCCCAGATGCGTCTGCTCTACACCACCGCGCTCTATCACGACTACGTCGCCCAAGAAATCCCGCTGCCCGAGCTCGAACTCGCCGCCTGAACGAGGACAAGGCACGACTGCATTGGCATCGACGGCCCCCGCGCGGGGCCTGACCGGACGAAAGGCTTGCACATCATGGCAGTAACCAAGACAGACGAATTCGCCAACCACATCAACGGCGAATGGACCAAGAGCGCCAGCGGGCGCACCTTCGACAACGTCAACCCCGCGGACACGGACGACATCGTCGGCCGCTTCCAGGCCTCCACGGCGCAAGACGCGCAGGCCGCGGTAGCCGCCGCGGCGGCGGCGTTCGAGGCGTGGAAGAAGACCCCGATCGGCAAGCGCGCGAAGATCCTCAACGGCGCGGCCGACTGGCTCGAAGCCAACGCCGCCCAGATCGCGGAGGAGCTCACGCGCGAAGAAGGCAAGGCGCTCGGCCTGAGCAAGGACGAAGTCCTGCGCTCGGCGCAGACCATCCGTTTCTACGCAGTGGAAGGGCAGTCGTTCGCGGGCGAGACCTATCCGCAGGACGACCCCGACATGCTGGTCTACAGCCAGCGCGAGCCGCTCGGTGTGGTGACGGTGATCTCGCCGTGGAACTTCCCGGTGTCGATTCCCGCGCGCAAGATCGCGCCGGCGCTGATCGCCGGCAACACGGTGGTGTTCAAGCCCTCGTCGGACGCGCCGCTGAGCGGCTACCGGCTGGCGCAGGCCTTCGTCGAGGCCGGCATGCCCAAGGGCGTGCTCAATTTCATCACCGGCCGCGCCGGCGACGTGGGCCCGGCCATCACCGAGGCGCCGGCCGTGCGCGCGATTTCCTTCACCGGCTCGACCGCGGCCGGCCAGCACATCCACCGCTCGGTGTCGCTGAGCACGCGCACGCAGATGGAGCTCGGCGGCAAGAACCCGCTGATCGTGATGGAAGACGCCGACCTCGACCGCGCGGTGGACCTCACCATCAAGGGCGGCTTCTCGCTGAGCGGGCAGGCCTGCACCGGCACCAGCCGCGTGCTGGTGATGGCCTCGGTCAAGGCCGCCTATACCGAGAAGCTGCTGGCCAAGGTCGGCACGCTCAAGATCGGCAGCGGCATGACCCCGGGCATGGACCTCGGCCCGCTGGCCACGCGCAAGCAGCTCGAGACCGTGCTGGGCTACGTGGACATCGGCAAGGCCGAGGCCACGCTCCTGTGCGGCGGCGAGCGCCTGAGCGGCGGCGATTTCGACAAGGGCTTCTACGTCGCGCCGGCCATCTTCACCGACGTCACGCAGCAGATGCGCATCGCCCGCGAGGAAATCTTCGGCCCGGTGATCGCCATCATCGAGGTGAGCAGCTACGCCGACGCCATCGCCAAGGCCAACGACACCGAATACGGCCTGTCCGCCGCCATCGTGACCAGCAACCCGCGCTACGCGCACGAATTCGCCAGCGACATCCAGTCGGGCACGGTCAAGATCAACCGCACCACCACCGGCAACCTGGTCAACGCGCCGTTCGGCGGGCTCAAGCAGTCCAGCACCTCCACCTTCCGCGAGTCGGGCCGGGCCGGGCTGGAGTTCTATACGCAGATCAAGACCGTGTACCGCGGCTGCTGAGGCGGCGCGGACTCAACCCATCAAGCAGGAAGCAGGAGCAGGACATGAGAAAAGCCATCAAGCTGGAACTGAAGGAAGCCCGCCACATGGTGGCGGCCGCGATCCGCAAGTCGGAGGAAATCGGCGTGCTGGAAACGATCTGCGTGGTCGACGACGGCGGCTATCCGCTCGCGCTCGAACGCATGGACGGCGCCCGCATCACCGGCCCGCAGATCGCCTGGAACAAGGCCTTCACGGCCGCCGGCCACAAGCGCTCCACCCATCTGTTCAACCAGGTGCCCAATGGCCCCGCGCTGCCGGGCAACGAAGCGTTCGGCATCCAGTGGAGCTTCGAGGGCAAGTTCGCGGTGTTCGTCGGCGGCTTCCCGATCGTGGTCAACGGCGAGGTGATCGGCGGCATCGGCCTGAGCGGCGGCAACGGCGAGCAGGACACCGCCTGCGGCGTGGCCGCGCTGGCCGCGCTGCAGGAACTGCTGGCCGGCGACGACCTCAAGGTGCTGGTCGAAGCCGACATCAAGAAGTAAGCAGGAAACCGCCAAATCGGCCTGCCGATTGTTGTCTCCCTTCTCCTGCGTGCGGGAGAGGGGAGCAGACCGCCGGCAGCACGCCGCGCCTTCGCCTTTCACGCATTGCCGAGTCAGCCATGTCTTACCGTATCCATCTCATCGAATCCCAGCAATCGTTCGAAGTCGGCGCCGACGAATCGGTGCTCGACGGCGCCCTGCGCGCCAACGTGCAAATGGCCCACGACTGCCGCTTCGGCGGCTGCGCCACGTGCCGCGTCAGGCTGGTGGAAGGCACGGTGGCCTATGAGGAATACCCCATGAGCCTGACGCCGGAGGAAGAGGAGGAAGGCTTCGCGCTGGCCTGCCAGGCGCGTCCCACCAGCGACCTCGTGATCAGCACCGCGCGGCCCGGCGAGCCCTGCGTCGAGCCCGCGCGGCACACCGCGGTGATCCGCAAGATCGAGCCGCTGTGCGCCGACGTGGTGCACCTGACGCTGGAGCTGCCGCAGGCCGAGGCGCTCGACTACCGTCCGGGCCAGTACCTGAAGATCTTCACCGGCGACGGCGTGGCGCGCAGCTTCTCGATGGCGTCGGTGCCGAAGGACCGCATCGTGGACCTGCACGTGCGCCGCATTCCCGGCGGCTACTTCACCGAGCGCCTGCTGGCCGGCCTGCGCTCCGACGACCAGCTCGACGTGGAGCTGCCGCTGGGCGGCTTCTATTTCCGCAAGGACGACTACCGCCCGCTGGTGATGGTGGCTACCGGCACCGGGCTGGCGCCGATCAAGAGCATTCTCGAATCGCTGATGGACGACCCGGACTGCCCGCCGGTGTCGCTCTACTGGGGCATGCGCACCGAGGCCGATCTCTACCTGCACGACCAGATCCAGCAGTGGGGTGCGCGCCTGTACGACTTCCAGTACGTGCCGGTGCTGTCGCGCGCGGGCGAGGGCTGGAGCGGGCGCCGCGGCCACGTGCAGCAAGCGGTGGCCGAGGACCTGCCCGACCTGTCCGAGCACGCCATCTACCTGTGCGGCTCGCCGGACATGATCCGCGACGCGCGCGAGACCTTCATGGGCCTGGGCGCCAGCGGCGCGCACATCTACGCGGACAGCTTCACCTTCCAGCGCACCTGAACATGGACCAGCCCGGCGGCAGCCTCGGCGCGCGCCATTCGCCGCTGTTCGCGCAGGTGACGGATACCTTGCGCCAGCGCATCGTGGGCGGCGTCTACCGCCAGGGCGACCGCCTGGTGGAGCATGCCTTGTCGGAGGAGCTCGGTGTGTCGCGCGTGCCGGTGCGCGAGGCGCTGCGCGCGCTCGCGGCCGAAGGACTGGTGCGCATCGAGCCGCGCCGCGGCGCCTCGGTGGCGCGGCTGTCGGAGCATATGGCGCGCGAGATGGTGGAAGTGCGCGCCACGCTGGAAGGGCTCAACGCCAAGCTGGCCGCGCAGCGCCGCGATCCGCGCCTGGTGACGGAGCTGCAGGCGGTATTGCGCGAGGGCACGGCGGCCGCGCGCGGCGGCGAGGAGGAGCGCCTGCTCGCGCTCAACTTCCGCTTCCACGAGGTGCTCGGCAACATTGCCGCCAACAGCGTGCTGCAGGAGATGATGCGCTCGCTGCGCGAGCGCACCGGGCTGGTGTTCGCGCCGGCGCACCGCCTGCGCGCGCAGCAGAACTGGGACGAGCACGCGCAGATCCTGCGGGCGGTCATCGCCGGCGATGCCGACCTCGCCGCGCTGCTGGCCACGCGCCACGTCTACAGCGCGGCGGACGACGCCACGCCGGTCGCGCCCGAGGCGCAGGCCGGCGCATGAGTCGCGCAGCCGCCTTCGCGCCGCGGCCGCGCTTCGCCTAGACTCAACGGAGTGGGCGCGATGCGCGCCGGCGCGCATCGCATGCCGCCGTTCCCCGTTCCCCGTTTTCCGACAGGAGAGTGCTCATGACCTGCAAGATCCAGGTGGTCTTCTACAGCATGTACGGACACGTCTACAAGATGGCCGAGGCCGTGGCGGCCGGCGCGCGCGAGGTCGACGGCGCGGAAGTGGCGCTGCTCCAGGTGCCGGAACTGGTGCCCGACGCGGTGCTGGAAAAGAGCGGCGCCAAGGCCGCGCGCGCGGCCTTCGCCCACGTGCCGGTGGCCGAGCCGGACAAGCTGGCCGACGCCGACGCCATTCTGTTCGGCACGCCCACGCGCTTCGGCAACATGTGCGCGCAGATGCGCAATTTCCTCGACCAGACCGGCGGCCTGTGGATGAGCGGCAAGCTGGTGGGAAAGGTCGGCAGTGTCTTTACCAGCACCGCCACCCAGCACGGCGGGCAGGAAACCACGATCACGAGCTTCCACACCACGCTGCTGCACCAGGGCATGGTGATCGTGGGCGTGCCCTACGCCGAGGCGCGGCTGCTCGACATGAGCCAGATCACCGGCGGCACGCCGTATGGCGCGTCCACGCTCACCGCGGCGGACGGCTCGCGCCAGCCCAGCGAGAACGAACTGGCCATCGCGCGCTACCAGGGCCGCCACGTGGCCACCATCGCCGCGAAGCTGGCCGCGCATTGAGGGGGGCGGCGCCATCGCCGGCTAGTCCGGCGCGGCGCCCCGCAGCACGCCGGCCACGCGCCCGCGCAACACCGGCAGCAGGTCCTGCGCGAACCAGGCGTTGTGCTTGAACCAGCCCTGGTTGCGCGGCGACGGGTGGGGCAGCGGCAGATACGCCGGCGCGTGCGCGGCAAAGCCGGCCACCGTGGCCGTCACGCCCTCGCGCGCCGCCGCGCCGAGAAAATGCCGCTGCGCGTATTGTCCGACCAGCAGCGTCAGTTCGACGCGCGGCAGGCGCGCCAGCAGCGCGTCCATCCACAGCGGCGCGCATTCCTTGCGCGGCGGCAGGTCGCCGCTGGCGCCGCGTCCCGGATAGCACAGGCCCATCGGGATGATGGCGATGCGCGCCGGGTCGTAGAACACCGTCTTGTCCACGCCCATCCATTCGCGCAGCCGGTCGCCGCTCGGGTCGTCCCACGGGATGCCGCTGGCGTGCACGCGCGCGCCGGGCGCCTGCCCGACGATCAGGATGCGCGCGGGGGCCGCGGCCTGGACCACCGGGCGCGGGCCGAGCGGCAGCGCGCCGGCGCAGACGCGGCAGGCGCGGACCTGGGCGAGCAGGGCGGGAAGGTCGGGTTCGGTGGCTGGCACGTCGTGAAATGCGTACGGCATCGGGTCTGGCGGTGAAAGCTGCCGGTCGGCATTGTCGAGAGTCTATTCGCTATCCCGGTCGACGGGCGCGCGCCTGTCGCTCCCGCCGGAGTCGAGCGAAGGCGGCTGATCGGCAGGCTGGAGCCAGATGGATCCTCCACGACACATGCCGAAGATCCGCAATTCAACGAACGATCGATGACGCATCGGATGACTCGGCGATGCCCCATCGGGGGATCTCGTGCTGCCCCATCGAGAGGCAGACGTTCTTGATCTCGCAGAAGGTCTCCAGGCTTGCCGCGCCACCTTCGCGGCCGATGCCGGAATCCTTGATGCCGCCGAAGGGCTGGCGCAGGTCGCGCACGTTCTGGCTGTTGATGAAGACCATGCCTGCCTCGATGCCGCGAGCCAGGCGGTGGGCCTTGCCGATGTCCCGCGTCCAGACGTAGGAGGCCAGGCCGTAGCGGATGTCGTTGGCCATCCGCAGCCCGTCGTCTTCGGCGTCGAACGGAATCAGGCAGGCCACCGGGCCGAAGATCTCTTCCTGGGCGACGCGCATGCGGTTCTCGACGTTGGTGAGGACGGTGGGCTGGACGAAGTTGCCATGCCGCATGCTTGCCGGCAGCCCCGGCGGCACTGCGCCGCCCGCGGCGACGGTGGCCCCCTCTTGCCGCGCCATCTCGACGTAGCCCGTGACCTTTTCCCAGTGCTGCCGCGCGATCATGGCGCCGACATGAGTGGCTGGATCGCGCGGATCCCCCACTACCAGACGTTGTGAGCGCTTGGCGAAGGCGTGGGCGAAACTGTCGTAGATGCTGCGCTGGATGAAGATGCGCGAGCCGGCCGTGCAGCGCTCGCCGTTGATCGAGAAGATGGTGAACAGCGTGGCATCCAGCGCCCGGTCCAGATCCGCATCGGCAAACACCAGCACGGGGGACTTGCCGCCCAGTTCCATGGACAGGCGCTTGATGCCCGCGCGCTCGGCGATGCGGTGTCCCGTGGCCGTGCCGCCCGTGAAGGAGATCACCCGCACATCGGGGTGCCTGACCAGGGCATCGCCGGCCTCGGCGCCATAGCCATGCACGATGTTCAGCACGCCCGCGGGCACGCCCGCTTCCAGGGCCAGTTGGCCCAGCCGGTCGACGGTCATCGGCGACAACTCGGACATCTTCAGCACCGCCGTATTGCCCAAGGCCAGGCACGGCGCGACCTTCCAGGTGGCATTCATCAGCGGCACGTTCCACGGCGAGATCAGGCCGCACACGCCCGCCGGCTGGTACAGCGTGTAATTGAGCATCCGGTCGTCGGCCGGATAGGTGTGGCCGTTGACGCGGGTGGCAACCTCGGCGAAGAAATTGAAGTTCTCGCCGGCCCGGGGTACCAGTTGATGCCTGGTCTGCTGGATCGGCAACCCGGTATCGTCCGTCTCCATCGCGGCGAGCTCCGGCACATGGCGCTCGATCAGCGCGGCGAGGTCGCGCAGGATGCGGGCGCGTTCCCTGGCGGGCCGGCCTGCCCAGGCGGGAAAGGCTGCCTTGGCGGCGGCGACGGCCAGGGCAATCTCCTTCTCGGTGCCGCGGGCAACCTCGGCCAGGACCTTGCCCGTGGCGGGATTCAGATTTTCAATGACGGACGGACTTTCGACTGACCGGCCGTTGATCAGGTGGGAAATCATGGCTTGGCTTCTCGATCGGTGAGCGGGCGGGCGGCGCCGCATGGTGTCTTACGGGAGGCGCGCGCGATGGCCGGCACCGGCGGAGCCGACCGCGACGACGGCTTCGATCTCGATCTTCAGGCCGGGGCGGGCCAGTTGCGCCACGCCGACGGTGGAGCGCGCGGGCGGAGACTCGGGAAAGGTCCGGCGAAAGACGGCATTCATGCCCTGGAAGTCGGCATCCAGGTCGGTCATGAAGACCGTCAGCTTGGCGATGTCCGCCATGCTCGCCCCGGCGGCATCGAGTACCGCGCGGATATTGCGGAATGCCAGTTCGGTTTGCGCGGCAATGCCTTCGGGAATTTCCCGGGATACCGGGTCGGACCCGGTATGCCCGGAAACGAACAGCAGGTCGTCGACGCGGATCGCGGGCGAGTAAGGGCGGTGCGGCAGCAGGCCCGTGGCAGGGATGATGACTTCGCGCTTCATGAGGATGCTGTTCTCCGTGCGGCGGATCGAGGGTTTCATTCGACGTAGAGGGGGATGGCGCGCGTAGTGGGTGCCTGTACCGGTTGGGGTTCGCCGGTCGCCAGGGAGGTCACGCGCATGGACTCCTCGAACCAGCAACGCGGCGGCGGCGGGCCCCACAGGCTTTGGCGGCGCGGGTTGTCGAGCTCCCAGCGCTTGGGCGGCTGGTCCCGGTCCACGGTAAGGTAGTCGCCGGTGTATAGCTCGAAGCGGTTGCCATCGGGGTCGCGGACGTAGACGAACAGGGCGTTGGAGATGCCGTGGCGGGCCGGACCGCGCTCGATGTTGTCGGCGTATCCGGCCGCGGCCAGGGCATCGCAGGCGCGAATCACGCCCATCGGCTCCATCAGGGAAAAGCCGGCATGGTGCATGGTCGGCCCCGGCCCGGTCATGACCGCCAGATCGTGCGTCGTGGGCTTGCGATAGAGCCAGGCGCCGTACACGTGGTCGTCGGGCGGAGCCGATTGCGTGTACTCGGAGCAGAAGAAGCCCAGCTCGCGGGTGTACCACTCGTAGCCGGCCTGCGCGTCCGGCATCAGGACGTTCACATGGTCCAGCCGCGTCGGACAACCGTGGCGATGCAGGTGGTATTGCTGCAGCAGCGATTCCACCGGCTGTTTGGTGGCGTAGTACTCGATCGGGAAACCGAACGGGTCCTGTACCTGCAAGGTGCGCCCCTGACCGCGCTTTTCCCACGGCTGGAGCCAGCGCATCGGCAACTGCCGGGCCTGGAACTTCCGTGCGAGCTGGTCCAGGTCTTCCTCGCGGGACACCCGAAAGCCAATGGCGCCGACGCCCGGCGTGCCGGACTGCGTCAGCACCATGCTGTGATGCTCGCGATCTTCGATGGCGCGCAGGTACACATGCCGTTCGTCGCGCTCGGTCTCGAACAAGCCGACCGCGTCCACGTAGAAATCGCGCGAACGGGAGAGGTCGTCAACGAAGTATTCGATATGCCCGAGGCGAAGGATGTTGAAATTCATGTCGTCCATATTGCGCTCCATGTGGTTCTCCTTGTCCATGCCGCTGCCAGCGGCGATTCGATGTCATCGATTTTCTTGTGGTGGCTTGCGTGGCGCTGTATCCAGAGATACAGCGCCACTCAAGCGGCGAACGGGGCCAGCCGCAGCGGCAACACGCTCTCCAGCCACATCGCCAGGGCGAGCAGTCTTCCTTCCTGGTAGCGTGGGGCGACAAACTGGATGCCCGCCGGCAGATCGTCGCTGGCCGATGTCCAGAGCGGATAGGACATTGCCGGCACCTGCGCGCCGTTGAACGCCGGCGTATAAGGATTCCACGACATCCAGTCCGCCCCGGGCCAGTGCTCCGGCTGGTCCATCCCCGCGCGGAAGGCCCGGATCGGGACAGTGGGCAGCAGCAGCATGTCCACGCGCTCGAACAGCGCCTCCAGTGCGCCGGCGTGCGCATCCCGCTGCCGGCACAGGGCGTGGTACTCCGGCATCGACCCGCATCGGGCGGCGCCGGCAAACGCGACGAGCCCGGGGTCCAGCTTTGCGCGCCGGGCGGGCGGGACGCCCGCGACCGCGGCCGCGCACCCCAGCCGGTATAGTTCTGCGGCGGTTCGGGATGCCGCATGGATGTCGTAGTCCACCTCCTCGATGCAGGCGCCGCCGTCGGCCAGGAGGACGAGCATGCCGTGCATGGCCGCGTGGACGGCCGGTTCGCTTTCTGCCCAGCGTCGCGGCGCGAGCAGGCCGATGCGCAGCTTGCCCGGAGGCGTGCCCGCGGCGGATATCCGCAGCGCCTGGCCCAGGTTCGAGGTCCAGTCCGCCGGGCTGGGGCCGCTGACGACCTGCAGGGTTTCGGCGATGTCGCGCGCGTGCGTGCCGAGCAGGCCGGCATGCACCAGGTGCGAAAACGCACTGGGGAACGGCGCCAGCGGGATGCGGCCATGATTCGGCTTGAGCCCGATGACGCCGCAGAAGGTCGCGGGGATACGCACCGACCCGCCGGCATCGCTGCCCAGCGAGATGCGGACCACGCCGGCCGCCACCGCCGCGGCGCAGCCCCCGCTGCTGCCGCCCGGCGTGAGCGCCGTGTTCCACGGATTGCGGGTGATGCCAAAGGCCGGGCTGTCGGTCACGCCTTTCCAGTTGAACTCCGGCGCGCGCGTCTGGCCCAGCAATATCGCCCCCGAGGCCAGCAGCCGCCGCACGCAGACCGTGGTGTCCGGGGCGGGAGTGTCGGCGGTGGTGGCCGATCCCCGGCGGGACGGCCATCCCCGCACGGAAGCGGACTCCTTGACAGTGATGGGCATGCCGTCGAGCGGCCCCAGCGGCGTGTCGTGCCGCCAGCGCCTGGCGGACTGCGACGCCGCCACCAGGGCCGGCTGCCGATCGATCAGCGCAAAGGCATTCAGGACCGGATCGACCCGCTCGGCATGCTCCAGGGCCGAACGAACGACGTCGACCGGGGTCAGCGCACGGTCGCGGTACAACGCGCGCAGGCGCTGGAAACTGGCTTGGTGGATCATGCCGCCCGGCCCTGAACGGCGGAGGATTCGCATTCGTTCCGCCTGGCGCTGCCAAGGTAGCTGCGCAACAGATCGGGATCGTCGGCCATCGCCTGGCTGCTGCCGGACTTGACGATGCGGCCGAGTTCGATCAGATACGCCAGGTCGGCGTTCCTCAGGGCCAGGCGGGCGTTCTGCTCCACCAGGATGACGGTGAGCCCTTCCTCGCGGCGCAGCGCCACCACCACTTCCATGATCTGCTGGACGATCTTCGGCGCCAGTCCGATGGAGGGTTCGTCCAGCAGCAGTATCTTCGGGCGTGCGATCAGGGCGCGGCCAATGGCGACCATCTGCTGCTCGCCGCCCGACAATGTCCCCGCCAACTGGCCGCGGCGCGCTTGCAGGATCGGGAACAACGTGTAGATGCGCGCGAGCTCGCGCGCGAGATCGGTCCGGCGCCGCCGGGTGTAGGCGCCCAGCAGCAGGTTGTCCTCGACGCGCATCGAGCCGAACAACGCGCGTTTTTCCGGGATCAGGCTCATGCCGCGGCGCACGCGCTCGACCACCGGCGCATGCCCGATGGCGGTTCCGTCCAGCGCGATGCTGCCCGAATGGATGGGCAGGCTGCCCATCAGGGCCTTGAGCAAGGTGCTCTTGCCGGCGCCGTTGGCGCCGATCAACGTCACCAGCTTCCCCTGCGGCACGTCGAAGCTGACATCCTCGAGGGCATTGACCCGGCCATAGGCCACGGTGAGATTGCGCACGGCCAGCGTACTCATGCCTCGGCTCCCAGATAGGCGGCGACCACGGCCGGGTCGCGCTGCACCTCGGCGCTGGCGCCTTGCGACAGCAGCTCGCCGTAGTTCAGGACAAAAAGGTAGTCGACGCAGCCCATGACCAGGTCCATGTCATGCTCCACCAGCAGGATGGCCATCCCCCGTTCGTCGCGCAGCCTGCGCATGAGGGCGACGAGCGCGCGCTTCTCCGGCTCGCGCAGGCCGGCCGCCGGTTCGTCCAGCAACAGCACGCGGGGATGCGCCATCAGCGCGCGGGCTACCTCGACCAGGCGCTGGCTGCCCAGGGTCAGCTCGGCCACCGGGCGTCCCGCCTCCGCCGCCAGCCCGACCTGCGCCAGCGCGGCATGAGCCGCCGCGGCCAGGGCGCGCTCCTCGGCCCGGTCCCGGCCCAGCGCCGCCGCCAGCAGGCCGGCGCGGCCGTGGATGTAGCCGCCGAGCATGACGTTCTCCAGGACGCTCAGTTCCGCGACCAGTTGCACGTGCTGGAAGGTCCGGGCCACGCCCTGGCGGACGACCTGCGCCGATGTTCTTGCCAGCGGCTCGCCGCCCAGGGTGATCCGGCCCCGGGTGGCGGGCAGCACGGCCGTCATGACGTTGAACAGGGTGGACTTGCCCGCCCCGTTGGGCCCGATCAGGCCGGTGATGCGCGCGGCGCCGATCTCGATAGACACGCCCTGCAGCGCTCTGAGGCCCCCGAAGTGCTTCTCCACCGCCTCCACGCGCAGCGCGCGCGCCGGCAACCTGTCCGCCCCGGCAGGCGAGACCGCATGGCCTTCCATTGCCGGCGCGGCGGCAGAGCGGGGCACGCGCACCCAGGTCATCAGGCCGTTCGGCCAACGCAGCAGCGCGGCGATGAGAATCGCACCGAACAGCATGCTCTCCATCTGTCCCGGCAGGTCGAGCAGACTGGCGACCAGGTACTGCGCGCCGATCTCCAGGCCGGTGAACGCGATGGCCCCCAGCAGCGCGCCGAGCGGATGGAGCGCGCCGCCGAGAACCACCATGATCAGCAGGTTGAACGAGGCGCCGACGGAAAACGAACCGGGACTGAGGAATTGCATGTAGAACGCGTACAAGCCGCCAGCCAGCGCGGTCATGGCGGCGGACAGGACGAATATCCGGATCTTCACCGCGGCCACGTCGACGCCGAACGCGCTCGCCATCGTCGGATTGGACTTGATGGCCGCGGCGGCTCTTCCGATCCGCCCGCGATGGATGCGGCAGAAGGCGAGGAAGGACAATGCCACCACACCCCAGGTGAGCGCCGTCATGGCGCGCGTGCCGAGCACGGCGCCATGCAGGCTGAAGGCGGGGATGTCCGGCAGGCCGGAAGCACCGCCCGTCACCCCGGTCGCGGCACCGAAGCAGACATGGATCGCCATGCCCCAGGCCAATGTGGCCAGCGGCAGGTAATGGCCACGCAGGCGCAGCGTCAGGTGTCCGAGCAGGCAGGCCAGCGCCGCGCAGCCGGCCACGGCGGCAGCCAGGGCCAGCAGCGGTGGCCAGCCGGCGTCCCGGGTGAGAATGGCGGCGGCATAGGCGCCCGTGCCGAGGAACGCGGCATGGCCCAGGGACAACTGCCCGGCCGCCAGCAGGAACGACAGGCCAAGGCAGACGATCGCGTGGATGCCGGCCAGCGCAAGCAGCCCCGCGTAATAGGTCGGCAATGCCGCAATCATGGTCGCCAGGACCAGCGTGGAGCCGACAAGAATCGATTTGGTGGAATGCATGCGCTTTCGAGCTAGGGAGTTGTCAGGGGTGCGTCATTCGTCGTGCGCGGCGGCGCCGCGGTTGCGCCACAGCAGGATCGGAATGACGAGGGCAAAGACGAGTGCGTCGCGATATGCGCTGCTCAGAAACGACGCGAAGGATTCGAGCGCGCCCACGAGGAACACCCCCGCCACCGAGAGCGGATAGTTGATCAGCCCGCCCATGGCGGCGCCGACGAAGCCCTTGAGGCCAACGACAAAGCCCATTTCATAGTGCGCAGTCACCAGCGGGGCCAGCAACATGCCGCTGAGGCCGGACAGCGCGGCCGCCAGGAAGTAGCTGAGCCGGCCCGCGAACACGACCGGAATGCCGCAATACTCGGCGCCCTCGCGGTTGATGGAGGCCGCGCGCAATGCCTTGCCCGCCAGCGTGTGGCGGAAGAACAGATACAGCGCCAGCGCCGCGGCCAGCGAGATGGCGACGATGAACAGTGACTGGGCGCCCACGCCGATGCCGGCGAATGCGAGGCTCGCATCGCTGAGCGCGGGCACCGGCCGTGGGTCGGGGCCCCACAGCAGCAGCGCCAGCGGATGCAGGATCATCGCCACCCCCACGCCGATGATGACCAGCACCACCGTGGAACTATCCGGCTTTGGCTCCACGGTGAGGCGATAGACGATCGGTCCCAGCGCCGCCACCAATGCCACGGAAGCCAGCATGCGCAGTCCGGCAAAGGGCAGCCGCAGCGACAGCATGCATAGCACCGCCAGCGCAAGGAAGGCCCCGAGATAGCCCGCCAGCGGGCGCAGCAGGCTGCGCTGGCCGTGGCGCGCGCGGCGCAGATCGAGCAGCAGGCAGGCGCCGCCGCCGGCGGCCACCACATAGGCGACCGGCGCCAGCGTGCTTTCCAGGAAGCTCGCGTAGGTCAATGCGCCGAAGGTGATGTACTCGCCTTGCGCGATGTTGACCACGCGCGTGGTGGTGTAGACCAGCACCAGGCTCAGTCCGAGCAGGGAGTAGACGGCGCCGTTGGTCAGGCCATCCACGAGCAGAAACAGCGAGGTGAGCGCGTCCATGGTCATTTCAGCAGTTCGAAGTTGCCGTTCCTGACGATGGCGAGGAAGGTGCTGCGCCCGTCCAGGCCGAGGTGGTCCTGCGGGCTGTAGTTGTAGATGCCGGTGACGCCGACATATTCCCGCGTCTGCTCGATCGCATCGCGCAACGCGAGCCTGGCCTGGGCCAGGCCGGAAGCCTTGCCGGCGGCAACGACCTGGCGATAGGCGGCGACCGGAATGTTCACGGTGTCGTAGGCCTGCGCGGCGAACAGGTCGGCCTTGCCCGCGCCGTACTTGCCCTCATACAGGCCGACGAAGCGCTCGACCACCGGCTTGATCGGGTGGCTGGCCGGCAGCTGCCGGTAGACGGTGAGCGCGGCCGTGCCGACCACGGCGCCCTCGATCGCCTTCTTGCCCACGGCGATGAGCGCCGCGGTGGACGAGCCGGCACCGTGCAGGATCTCGCCCCCGAAGCCGACCCGGCGCAGGCTTTCGTGCGCCAGCGCGGACGAAGGCGGGATGGCGTGGACGTACACGGCATCCGGTTTCTGCCGCACTACGCGCATCGCCTGCGGCGTGAAATTGGTGTCGCCCCGCGCGAAGCGTTCCGCCGAGACGATCTTCATGCCTTTCTCGCCGGCGATGCGCTGGAATTCGACCCAGCCGCCCTCGCCGTAAGAGTCCTCCAGGCCCATGAAGGCGACCGTGCGATAGCCCTTGCTGCGCAGGTAGTCGACGGTGCGGACGATCATCAGGCGATCGGTCAACGGGGTCTTGAAGGTAAAGCGGTGCTGATCG
This sequence comes from Cupriavidus sp. WS, assembly GCF_000395345.1. Classification (NCBI taxonomy): domain Bacteria; kingdom Pseudomonadati; phylum Pseudomonadota; class Betaproteobacteria; order Burkholderiales; family Burkholderiaceae; genus Cupriavidus; species Cupriavidus sp. WS. Next base: position 14,424 of record NZ_AQPL01000371.1, read on the forward strand.
GCCGGCTCGATCACCGCGGCCGCCGAGGCCAGCGACAGATTCGGCGTCTTCTCCTCCTCGATCACCTTGTTGACCGCCAGCGATGCGGGCGTCGTCGTGCAGCAGATGACGAGATGAACGCGATCCTCCTGGATCAATTTGCGCGCGGCATTGACCGCGCGCGCCGGGTCGGAGCCGTCGTCGTACTTGACGAACGTGACGCGGAAAGGGAGTTCGGCGTCCTGGCCCAGCCGCTCCTGCATCAGATTGATGGTTGCCACGGCGCCGGCGGCGATGGCCGATGCCCCGCCGGTCATGGAACTCACCACGCCGATGCGCAGTTCCGGGCGCGTATCGGCGTTTGCCGCGTGGGCCAGCGCCAGGCCGGCGAGACTGAGCGCCGCGGCGGACCGCTTGATTCCCAACATGTCTTGTCCCCCTCGAAGATCCCGGCTCGCGCCGGCCGCGTTGCCACTCGGAGGCAAGCGCCGGATTGCGTGCTGGTGGAGAGGGCAGTCTCTCAGCGGGCGGCGCGTCACGCTGTATCTGGCGATACAAGAGGGGGGAAGCAGCCCTAGGGGTTTCCCCCGAAGGGGTGCCGTGCGCCCGCGCCGGCGTGTTTGCCTGGCGCTAGTGGGAGGGCTGAACGAGAGACTTCAGCAAGAGCACGCGCCGGCCGCTGAAGGCAATGACGCCGTCGCGCCGGAAGCGGTTGAGGACGCGGGTCACGGTAACGCGGGACAGGTCGGTGAGATGGCCGATCTGCTCATGCGTGAGGTCGACGGCCACCGCGCGCCCCGGGGACTCGGGATGCTGGTGTGTTACCCGGAACTGCTCGAGGAACTGGACGATGCGTTGTTCGGGCGGATCGAACACGGTCTGCCGCAGCCGTTCGATGGCCTGGCGCTGTTTGATGCTGAGCAGGTACAGCATGGCCATGGCGAAGGTCGGATCGCTCGCGACCATCGCCGGCATTCGCCGGATGTCGAACCGCAGCAGTCGCGAAGGCTCCATGGTGCGCGCGGACGCGCAGCGCGGGCGCTGCAGGAAGGCCGCGGCTTCGCCGATGACGCTGCCCGGCCCCATGATGTTGAGGATGGATTCCTGCCCGTCCTCGCTGAGCATGTGAACGTGGAGGCGGCCCTCCACCACCACGTAGAACGCCTGGTCGATCTGCCCCTGGCTGAACAGGCAGACCCCGCTCTCCAGACTGAGAGATTCGCCCAGGTGCGTCAGCGAACGCAGATAGGCAGCCTGCTCGCCTTGCGGGAGCCAGGTTTCCATCGCCAGAAACTGCGACAAGCCTTCAGCGGTGCCTTTGCTCATGGGGCCTTCCGTGGACATGTCCGACTACATGGCGGAAATTGTACGGCCACCATTGGGGACCGGCGCTGTCTTAAGGGTAATCCCTGGCCCCAACTCGCCGCCGGCCCCGGCAGCCCCGGAGCGCGCCCGCGTCAGAACCGGTGCCGCATCCCCAGCCCGAAGCTGTCGCCGTGCGACTGGTCGGTCAGCTTGTCGTAGAAGTAGGCCACGTACACGTCGGTGCGCTTGGACAGGTTGTAGTCGTAGGCGAGGCCGGCCGTGTTGCGCCGGAAGTCCGCCGCGTCGTTCCTGGTCTTGTCGTAGGCATACGAGACCAGCACGCTGCCCGCGCCGACCGGGATGGACGCGCCGATCTGGCCGTTGGTGTGCTTGATGTCGCCGGTGGCGTTGTTCACGCTGCTCTTGATGTACTGGCCCTGCGCGAACAGCTTGACCACCTTGAAGTCGTAGCTCACGCCGACCTGTACCGCGTTCTGCTTGTCGAAGCCGGCCAGCGTGGCGGGCGAGGTGACGTCGCCCGGCACGTTGCTGAACTTGACCTGCTGGAACGCCACGGTGGCGCCGAAGCCGCCGTTGAAGTAGAGCACGTTGCCGCCCCACTTGTTCTGGCCGTTGCTGCCCGGCTGCTCGCCGAAGGCGTAGATCGCGTTGGCGGTGAGGCCGCCGATGGTGGGCGTGGAGTACACCAGCGAGTTGCTCCAGCCCGAGTCGCCGATGATGCCCGGGTCGAACACGCGGCCGTTGCTGGCGGTGAAGTAGGTGTGGAAGATCGACGGCGAGAAGGTGTAGGAGTCGATCAGCGGGTTGAACAGGATCGTCGAGATGAAGTACGGCGTGGTGTTGCGCCCGAGCCGGACCGCGCCCAGCTTGTCGCTCTGCAGGCCGACGAAGGCGTTGCGCGTAAACAGCGGGTCGCCGTCGAAGCGGCCCTGCTTGCCGGCGTCGGGGCGGAAGAAGCCGTTGAGGTCGAAGATCGCCTTGAGGCCGCTGCCGAGGTCCTCGGTGCCGCGCACGCCCCAGTACGAGGTCTGCATGCCGCCGCTGTCCACGCCGTAGGCGCGCTGGCCGCCGCCGGCCTTGCTGGCGCCGGCGAAGGCGTCGACCATGCCGTAGAGCGTGACGCTGGACTGCGCCATCGCGCTGCCGCACAGCAAGGCTGCGGCCATGATCGCCGGTTTGACCACCGGCTTGAACTTGTAATGCATGAAGACCTCCCTGGTTGATCCCGTTCTTGTCATTGCTGTGGTTGCTGGCTCTTGTGGTATGGCATCGCTGCATCCGGGCGCCGGCCCGGCGCGGGCGCGACAGGGCCCGCGGGGGCGTGAGCGGGACACGTCCCCGTTTGCATCTGGCGTCTTGCGGTTCGTTGGAAATGGCCGGGCCCAGGGCGGGCCCGCCGCTAGGCTGGCGGCCGCCGCGGGCCGGCCTGCGCGCGTCGTCGATGTGGCATCGGTTGGCGATGGATGGCTGCGATGGATGCAGTTTGCGGCAATTCGATCGCACGCAACCAGCACTTATTTCTTCTCATGGCGCGCGCAAAATGTGTGCGCTGGCGGAGCCGGCGCCATCGTCGCCCGGCGCTGTCGGCGCCGTCGCCCCACGCGGCTTGCGCCAGCGGCTGGTACAGCCCCGCCAGCGCGGCCTTCAGGTGCTCGGAAAAGGCCGCCGCCGCCGGCGGCAGGATGCGGCCCTTGCGCGCGCCCAGCACCAGCCGGCCGGCGCACAGCTCGGGGTCCGACAGCGGGATGGCGGTCAGCGTGCCCTGGCGCGTCTCGCGCAGCGTGCCGGCCTGGAACTGGAAGCTGATGGCGCCGGTCTGGCGCGAGAAGCTCTTGAGCATCTCCACCGTGGTGGCCTCCAGCATGACCCGCAGCGACAGCCGGTTGCGCGCGCAGATGGCCTCGATCAACTGCCGGCTGCCGAAGCTCTCGGGCCCGAGCGCGACCGGGTAGGGCTGGCAGTCGGACAGGCGCAGCGAGCGCCGCTCCGCCAGCGGATGGTCGGGCCGCATCATGGCGCAGAACGGCTGCGCGGAGACCGACAGCTCGTGCAGGAACGGCGTGGGCGGCGGGTCGTGCGCGAGCAGCAGGTCCGCCTCGTCCTCGCGCAGCGCGGCCAGCAGCTCGCCGGAGTTGCCCACCGAGACGCGGAACTGCACGCCGCGGTGGGTGGCCTGGTAGCGGCCGATGACCTCGGGCAGGAAATCGGTGGCGACCGATTCCACCGTGGCCACGCGCACGGTGCCGCGCACCAGCCCGCGCAGCTGCTCCATCTGCGCGGCGGCGGCGTCCAGGTCGGCCAGGCTGCGCCGCACGGTGGCGATCAGCACCTCGCCGGCGGCGGTCAGGCGCACGCCGCGCGGCAGGCGCTCGAACAGCGCGGTGCCGACCTGCTGCTCCACCTCCAGGATCTTGCGGTTCAGCGCGGTGGACGCCACGTGCAGCTGTTCGGCGGCCTTGCGGATGGAACCGTGGCGGGCCACGGCGTCCAGGTAGAGGTACAGGCGAGGCGGGTGGAGCATGGCGTGGGCGCTCGGGCGCTAGTGAGAACGATAAGTTCTCGCTAGCAAGGATCGTGCGCGCGCCTGGCCCGGAACGAGGGCGCGCTCAGGGCACCACCGACAGGAACAGGTAGGCCGCCAGCAGCACCAGGTGCACCACGCCCTGCAGCATGGTGGTCCGCCCCGAGTGCAGCGTCAGCGTGCTGACCAGCAGCGTGAACGCCAGCAGCACGGTCTCGGTCGGCCCCAGGCCCAGCACGAGCGGCTTGCCGACCACGATGAAGACCGCCGCCACGGTGGGAATGGTCAGGCCGATGCTGGCCAGCGCCGAGCCCAGCGCCAGGTTCATGCTGGTCTGCAGCCGGTCGGCGCGCGCGGCGCGCAGCGCGGCCAGGCCTTCGGGCAGCAGCACCAGCGCGGCGATCACGATGCCCACCACCGCGGGCGGCGCGCCGGCGCTGGCCACCGCGGCTTCCACCGTCGGCGAGAGCAGCTTGGCCAGCCCGACCACCGCCACCAGGCACACCAGCAGCATGCCGCCGCTGGCCAGCGCGACGCGCGTGGGCGGCGGCGGCGCGTGCACGCTTTCGTCGGAGTTGCCGGGCACCAGGAAGTAGTCGCGGTGGCGCACCGTCTGCACGAACACGAAGCTGCCGTACAGCACCAGCGAGGCGATGCCGGCGAAGGCCAGCTGCGACTGCGACAGCATCGGCCCGGGCACCGCGCTGGTGTAGTTCGGCAGCACCATCGTCAGTCCCGCCAGCGCGGCCAGCACCGCCAGCGCGGCGGTGGCGCCGGGCGCCTGGAAGGCCTGCTCGCGGTGGCGCAGGCCGCCCACCAGCAGGCACAGCCCGACGATGCCGTTGCATACCAGCATGGCCGCGGCGAACACCGTGTCGCGTGCGAGTCCGGCCTTTTCCGGGCCGGCCGAGAGCATCACCGAGACGATCAGCGCCACCTCGATCACCGTCACGGCGATGGCCAGCACCAGCGTGCCGAACGGCTCGCCCACCTTGTGCGCCACCACCTCGGCGTGATGCACGGCGGCGAACACGGAACCCGCCAGCGCCACGCCGGCCAGCGCCAGCAGCAGCGCCTGGCCGGGCAGCGCCAGGCCCGCCGCCAGGATGGCCCAGGCCGCCAGCGGCAGCCACAGCGTCCAGGCCGGCAGTTTTGTCGAAGTCAAAGTCATCCGTTCTCCCTTTTTTCGTTGGATCTTGCGATGGTGGCGCGGTTTTGTGCCGTATCGGGCCCGCCGGGCATGCCGCTGGCCGTTTCCCCCTTTGCGTCCTATTGTGGTTCAGCCTGGGCACGCAAGCCGCGCGCCAGGCGTGCATCGCGGAGATAAGGCAGGCCAGCGGGTAATTCGGTTCCCGATAATTCGCATGAATTGACAGAAATTGGTGGTGAATTTGCTGGAATTGCCGTTGCTTCGGCGAATTTCCGCCAGATGGCGCCGTCCCGGGTGAAGCCGGCGGCACCGGAGCGCGCCGGCGCCGCATGCGGCGCACGCGCGCGGCAAGCGGTCCGGGCGGGACGCGGTTCCGTCACATCATCGGCTCGGCGCAGGCCCTGCCGCAACCTTTTCGCTTTTCCTCGTGGGAGCACAGTCATGCAAAAGTATGGATCGGCCAGATGGCAGGGCGGCATCAAGGACGGGCAGGGCACCATCTCGGCCCAGAGCGGGGTGCTGAAGGACGCGCCCTACGGCTTCAAGGCGCGCTTCGAAGGCGGCCCCGGCACCAACCCCGAGGAATTGATCGGCGCGGCGCACGCGGGCTGCTTCTCGATGGCGCTGTCGCTGATCCTTGGCGAGGCGAAGCTGGTGCCGGAGAAGATCGAGACCAAGGCCACCGTCACGCTGGACAAGGACGACAGCGGCTTCACCATCACCGCGGTGCAGCTCGACGTGGCGGTGCGCGTGCCGGGCGCCGACAAGGCCGCCGTGGAGCGTTGCCTGCAGGCGGCCAAGGCGGGCTGCCCGGTGTCGAAGGTGCTCAAGGCCGAAATCAGCATGCACGCCACGGTGGAGACCTGAGCCCGCCGCGCCAACAGTCCGGGCACGCCCGGACTGGCTTCCTATAATGAAAACTGCCTGCCGCGCGCCGCACCCCGGCGCGCGGCGTAGCGTGCGTTCGCCGGACGGAACGCGTCTCCTATATCCAGACCCATTAAAGATAAGGCAGACATCATGCATAGCAGTGAAGCAGTCCTGACCCAGGCCCGGGCGGCCATCGCCCACGTGCCGTTCCACAGCCATCCCATCCATCCCACCATCCACCTGCGCCTGAGCGACGGCGCGCTGATCCTCGAAGGCGACGTCCCGGACATCGTCGACAAATCCCGCGTGGCCGCGATGGTGCGCCGCGTCGACGGCGTGCCCGAGGTGATAGACCACCTGCGCATCGCGGCCGAGGGCACGCCGGTGGGCGACGCGGAGCTGCGCAATGCGATCTGCGTGCGGCTGCTGCAGGCCATCGATTTCCGCAACTGCCGCATCTGCGCCCATGCCAAGGGCCGCGTGGAGCCCGTGCGCGAGGCCGTGGGCGAATCCAGCGGCGAGATCGCCATCGAAGTCACCGACGGCGTGGTCACGCTGCGCGGCCACGTGATCAGCCTGTCGCACATGCGCCTGGCCGGGGTGCTGGCGTGGTGGTCGCGCGGCTGCCGCTGCGTCGTCAACGAACTGGTGGTGGCCCCGGCCGAGACCGACCGCGACGACGAAGTCACCGAGGCGCTGCGCCTGGTGCTGGAAACCGATCCGTTCGTCGACGCCGACCGCATCCACGTGCAGACGCGCAACCGCGTCGTCACGCTCGAAGGCTATGCCACCAGCGAGACCGCCCGGCGCCAGGCCGAGCGCGACGCCTGGTACGTCCACGGCGTGGAGGACGTGGTCAACCGCATCGTCCTGAGCAACTGAAGTCCCCCGCGGCGGGCGCGGCGCGCTACGCCCCGCCCGTGGCGCGCGCCATGTCCTCCACGCGCCAGTAGCGCCGCTGCGCCCGCAGCGCGAAGCGCGCGCGGTAGTTCGACATGGACATCCCCGTGGCCCGCTGGAACAGCCGGCGGAACGCCGCCGCGTCGCTGTAGCCGCACGCCTCGGCCACCGCCTGCGCGCCGTGCAGCGTCACTTCCAGCAAGGTCTTGGCGCGCTCCACGCGCAGCGTGTGCAGGTAGTCGAGCGGGCTCATGCCGCTGACCTGGCGGAAGTGCCGCAGCAAGGTGCGCTCGCTGACCGCGGCGGCCTCGGCCACCTGCGCGAGCCGGTAAGGCGCGTCCACGTTGGCCTGCAGCCAGCGCATGGCGCGGTAGACCGGGCTGTCGGCGGTGCGGCTCAGCCAGCGCTGCGAGACCAGCTCCGGCGTCAGCTGCTGGCGCCCGGCCTGGTACAGCAGCAGCCGCGAGCAGGCCTGCGCGAGATCGGGGTCGTGCAGGTGGCCCAGCACGCGCAGCATGAACTCGGTCTGGAGCGCCGGCGCCACGCAGCCGAACACGCGCTGGTGCACGCTCATGGGCTCGCTCGCGGAGAAATCGCAACGCGGATAGCGCCTGGCCATCCAGCTCTGGAACGGCCACGGCGCGCCCATGCGCGCGCCGTCGAGCAGGCCGAGCTCGGCCGGGAAGGCGATGCCGCATTCGCCGGCCGCGATCCAGCCGCCCGCCTGCGCGTGCCGCTCCAGCAGGCGCAGCGCCGGGCCGGCGCCGCTCACGATCTCCTCCAGGTGCGGCGCGTTGCGCGCGTGCACGCCCGGCACCACCACCAGCGCGTTGCCGTCCTCGCCGCCGCGGCGGCGGCGCGACGGCTCCAGCCCGAGCGCGGGCAGCGACAGCGCGCGGCCGCCGGGGCCGATCACGCTCCAGCTCAGGCCGGGGTCGGCGTCGGGGCGCTGCAGGCGGGCCACGCCGGCCGCGGTGCGCAGCACGTCCAGCGCGCCGAACAGCATGCCCGGCATGGCATCGGGCAGCCACAGCAGGCGCACGCGCAGCGGCACGGCGCGCGGTGGCGGCGCGGCGGCGGGTGGAAGGGCGGTCGGGTCGGCGCAGGCGGTCATGGCGAGATCGGCATTCCAAATGGCGGGATCGATCCTACCCCGAGGCGCGCGCCCGGGCTAGCATCGTCGCTCGGCCGGCACCACGCTGCCGCCACGACAACAATGCCAACAGGAGACTTCATGCAGCCATCCCTGCGCCGACTTACCCATGCCGCCGCCGTGCTCGCCCTGGCGCTCGGCGCCGCCGGCAGCGCCCGCGCGGCCGACCAGCAACTGCTCGACGGCGCGCGCGCGGCCCAGCCCGCGGTGATCCAGTCGCTCAAGGACATGGTGTCGATCGAGTCGGGCAGCGCCAATGCCGCGGGCCTGGCGCGGATGGCCAGCTTCACCGAGGGCCGCCTCAAGGCGCTCGGCGCCACCACCGAGCGCATCGCCGTCACGCGCGGACCCGGCACCATCGTCAAAGGCACCTTCACCGGCAACGGGCGCCGCCGCATCATGCTGATCGCGCACATGGACACCGTCTACGGCCCCGACACGCTGGCCACCCAGCCGATCCGGCAGGACGGCAACCGCCTGTACGGCCCCGGCATCGCCGACGACAAGGGCGGCATCGCCGTGATCCTGCACTCGCTGGCGCTGCTCAAGGCCGCCGGCTGGCAGGACTACGCCCGGCTTACGGTGCTGTTCAACCCGGACGAGGAAGTGGGCTCGCCGGGCTCGGGCGACACCATCGCCACGCTGGCCGAGCAGCATGACGTGGTGCTGTCCTGCGAGCCGTCGGCGGGCTCGGTGGTCATGAAGGGCCAGCCGCTGCTGCTGGCCTCGGCCGGCGTGGCCACCGCCACGCTCGACGTGAAGGGCCGCGCCGCGCATGCGGGCGCCGCGCCCGAACTGGGCCGCAACGCGCTCTATGAACTGTCCTACCAGATGCTGCAGACGCGCGACGTGGCCAGGGACGTGCCCGGCGCCGCGCTGATCTGGACCCGCGCCAGCGCCAGCGGCCCGCTCAACCAGGTCACGGAGCAAGCCGAGGCGGTGGGCGACGTGCGCCTGACCCGGCCCGGCGCGCTGGAAAAGCTGCAGGCCGCGCTGCAGAGCAAGCTGGCCGCCGGCAAGCTGATCCCCGACACGGAAACCACGCTGACGCTGACCCCGGGCCATCCGCCCTACGTGGCGGACCAGCGCGGCCGCGCGCTGGCGGCGCGCGCGCAGGCCATCTACCAGGAGATCGACCGCGAGCTGACGATGGTGCCGCAGACCGGCGGCGGCACCGACGCGGGCTACGCCGCGCGCTCGGGCAAGCCCACGGTGCTGGAGAGTTTCGGGCTGGCGGGCTTCGGCTACCACGCGCGCGACGAATACATCGAGATCGACTCGATCGTGCCGCGGCTTTACCTGATGTCGCGCATCCTGCAGGAGATCGGCCGCGACTGAGAGCCGCGCGCGATTGCGGCGCGGCGTGTTTCAGGCGGGCTTGCGGGCGGTGCCGAAAGCCTGCTCGCAGCACGCCAGCCACGCGCGCGCGGCGCGCGACAGGTAGCCCTCGCGCCAGACCAGGCCAAGCTCCCACACCAGCCCCGCGGCCAGCGGGCGGATCGCCACGCGCGCGGGGTCGAGCTGGCCGGCGACCGGCGCGGGCAGGATCGCCACGCCCACGCCGGCCGCCACCAGCTCGCCGATGAAGTCCCACTGGCGGCTCTGCCCGGCGATCTGCGGCGTGAAGCCGGCCGCCTCGCAGGCGTCGAGCAGCATGCGGTAGAGCACGAAGTCGTCCTCGTACATCACGAACGGCCGGCCGGCCAGATCCGCCAGCTTCACCGCGCCGGCCTTGCGCGGCGCGTCGCCGGCGGGGAACACCGCGACCAGCGCGTGGCTGGTCACGGCCAGGCTGGCCAGCCCCGCCACCGCCGCCGGCAGCACGGTCACGCCGAGGTCCAGCTCGCCGGCGGCGACGCCTTCCTCCAGCGCGCGGCCGCCTTGCTCGCGCAGCCGCAGCTTGACGCCCGGGTACAGGCGCCGGTACGCGCCGATCACCGGCGCCATGTAGCGCCCGGCCATCGGCGGAATGCCGACCCGCAGCTCGCCGCGCGCCATGCCGTCCACCTCGGCCACTTCCTGGCGCAGGCGGGCCACCTCGGCCAGCACGGCCTGGCCGCGCGCGAACACCACCTCGCCCGCGTCGGTCAGTTGCACGGTGCGGCCCTCGCGCAGCAGCAGCGGGCCGCCCAGTTCTTCCTTCAGGCTCTTGACCATCTTGCTGATGGTGGGCTGGGTCACGTGCAGGGTCTCGGCCGCGCGGGTGAAGCCACCCTGGCGGACCACCTCGACGAAATAGCGCAGGGCGCGAATGTCCATTGGGCTGCCTGAAAGATTGCCAACTCCGATCGCCGTCGGATTGCCGTCGGATCGTGGTCGGATCGTGGTCGGATCGCCGCGCCGGATTGGTATTCCAGATCGGCATCGATTCGATAATTTATATTCATTTTATATATCGAAGTGCGCTTCGTACACTAGCTTCCGTCGCCATCCCCGGTTTTTCCCCGATCCATGCACAGCGCAATTCCCTCCACGCCGGACCCCGGCCACCCGGCGCCGTCCATTTCCTCCCCGCGGCCCGCCGGCCGGCTGCGCAACGGCGCCGTGGCCGGCGCGCAGGTGGCCGCGCTGTCCGCCCTGTGGCTGCTGGCGGACTGGCTGCGCGTGCGCTTGGGCATTCCGCTGCCGACCGGCCTGCTGGGCCTGATGGCGCTGGCGGCGCTGCTGTTCAGCGGCGCCGTGCGCGGCGGCTGGGTGCGGCGCGGCGCCGACTGGCTGCTGGGCGAGATGCTGCTGTTCTTCATTCCCGCCGTCTTGGCCGTGGTGCAGTACCCGGACCTGGTCCGGCACCAGGGCCTGCGCATCTGCGCGGTGATCGGCGCCAGCACGGTGGCGGTGATGCTGGTCACGGCGCTGGTGGTGGAGCAGGTCTACCGGCTGGAGCTGCGCCTGGCGCGCCGCGCGCGCGGGCGCAAACATCTCCGGCAGCGGCACCTGGGCAAGGAGCAGCATCGTCATGCGTGACACCGTGCTGGCGGCGCTGAGCTTCGCGGCCACCGTCGCCTTCTACTATCTCAACAAGCGCGTCTACGCGCGCCGCGCGCGGCTGTGGCTGATGCCGCTGCTGGCCACGCCGGTGGTGCTGATCGCGCTGGTGCTGGCCGCGCGCATTCCCTATCGCGACTACATCGCCGACACGCGCTGGCTGATGTGGCTGCTGGGCCCGGCCACCATCGCCTTCGCGCTGCCCATCTACGACCATCGCGCGCTGGTGCGCCAGCACTGGCTGTCGATCTCGCTCGGCGTGCTGGCCGCGGTGACGACGTCCGTGTTCAGCTCGGTCTGGCTGGCGCGCGGCTTCGGCTTGTCGGAGGCACTGCAGAAGGGGCTGGCGGTGCGTTCCGTGACCACGCCGTTCGCGGTGGACGCGGTGCGCGCGCTGGGCGGCCCGCCCGATCTGGCCGCGGTGTTCGTGGTCATCACCGGGCTGCTGGGCATGGCCATCGGCGAGACCGTGCTCGCGTGCCTGCCGTCGGTGCGCAGCCGGCTCGCACAGGGCGCCATCTTCGGCGCGGCGGCGCACGGCGCCGGCACCGCCAAGGCGCGCCAGCTCGGCGAAGTGCAGGGCGTGGTGGCCTCGCTGGTGATGATGATCGCGGGGCTGGTCAGCGTGCTGGCCGCGCCGTTGATCCGCGGCCTGTTCTTCTGACCTTCCGGCCTTTCGGCCATTCGACGCGGGGGCGGCCCCGCGCCGCCCGTGCCGCGGTACGATGTGCGCTGTTTTTTCAACCCACGCCCGCCGCCACGCATGGACTACGCGCACATCCTCGAACGCATCCACCGCGACATCCAGCCCCTGCTCGGCCAGGGCAAGGTGGCGGACTACATTCCCGAACTCGGCAAGGTCCGCGGCGACCGCTTCGGCATGGCGCTGGTGTTCGCCGACGGCCGCAGCCACTGCGTGGGCGACGCCGCGGTGCCGTTCTCGATCCAGAGCATCTCCAAGCTGTTCGCCTGCACGCTGGCGTTCCAGCTGCTGGGCGAAGACCTGTGGCAGCGCGTCGGGCGCGAGCCTTCGGGCAACGCCTTCAACTCGCTGGTGCAGCTCGAATACGAGCAGGGCCTGCCGCGCAACCCGTTCATCAACGCCGGCGCGCTGGTGGTGACGGATGTCCTGTGCAGCCGCTTCGTCCAGGCCGAGACCGCGCTGGTGCAGTTCATGCGCCGCCTCAGCGGCAATCCCGCCATCGACTACGACACCCGCGTGGCGCAGTCCGAGTCCGAGCACGCGGAGCGCAACCGCGCGATGGCCTATTTCATGAAGAGCTTCGGCCGCCTGGAGATGCCCGTCGACAAGGTCATCGAGGCCTATTGCCGCCAGTGCGCCATCACCATGAGCTGCCAGGACCTGGCCCGCGCCGCGCTGTTCCTCGCGCACGGCGGCGTGGTGCCGTGGAGCGGCGAGCGCATCCTCGGCGCCAGCCCGGCCAAGCGGCTGTCCGCGCTCATGCTGACCTGCGGCACCTACGATGCGGCCGGGGATTTCGTCTACCGCGTCGGCCTGCCGGCCAAGAGCGGCGTGGGCGGCGGCATCGTCGCCGTGCTGCCGCACCGCTGGGCGGTGTGCGTGTGGTCGCCGGGGCTGGACCACAGCGGCAATTCGCTGGCCGGCGTGCAGGCGCTGGAATGGCTGACCACGCTCAGCGGGCACTCCATCTTCTGAGCATCTGCGTGC
>NZ_AQPL01000372.1:0-4238 GCF_000395345.1 Cupriavidus sp. WS
TGACCACGCTCAGCGGGCACTCCATCTTCTGAGCATCTGCGTGCCGGCAGGGCGCCGGCACGGTGTCGCCGGCGCAACAGCCGGCCCGACGCGGGCGGCGTTCGCGGCCAGCTTTGATAGGATAGTGACTAGGTTCCGGCACCCGCGCGCGCGGGCGCGGGTGACGCGCAAGCGCCATCGTTCGCCATCGTTCGCCAGCGGCGGCACCGGGACCGCCCCATAAGAACGGAGACAGTCATGCCCTATGAGATTGCCTGGAAGAAGCGTGTGTTCGAAACGCACGAGGTGCAGGTGCTGGTGCGCGCCAAGACGCCCAGCGCGTGGGACTACACGGTGCGCGTGTGCCGGCCCGGCACCAATATCCGGGCCGCGAGCACCCTGGTGGAGTCCGCCAAGCCCTCGGAGCAGTACTCGACGCCCGAGGCGGCCGAGGCCGCGGGCTTCGTGCATGGCAAGGAGATGGCGGCGCGCCTGCCGTAGCCGCCGGCGCGTCCTGGCCGGCGGCGGTTCAGGCCTGCGCGCGCCGGTACACCGCCAGCACGCCGGCCAGGCCGATCAGCGTCGCGCCGGAGACGCGGTTGAGCCAGCGCATGCCGCTGTCGCGGAACGCGTGCATCACGCGCGCGCCGAGGACGGCGTAGACCAGCATGGCCAGCAGGTTCAGCAGCGCCAGGATGGCCATGATGAGCGCGTATTGCGGCAGCAGCGGCGCGCCGGTGTCGATGAACTGCGGCAGAAAGGCGGACATGAACAGCAGCGCCTTCGGGTTGGTCGCGGCCACCAGGAAGCAGCGCATGAACAGCTCGCGCGCGGGCGCGCTTTCCCGGGGGTGGCCGGCTTGCCGCGCGGCCCCGGCGGGCAGGTGGCCGACCCTGGCGCGCAGCAGCTTCCAGCCCACGTAGGCCAGGTACGCGGCGCCGATCCACTTGAGCGCGCGGAAGGCGACCTCCGACGCGGCGATCACCGCGCCCAGCCCGGCCGCGGCGGTGGCGATCAGCAGCATGTCGGCGCACACCGCGCCGGCCATGCCCCAGCAGGCCGCGCGCACGCCGAAGCGCGAGCCGTTGCTGAGCGCCAGCAGCACGGTCGGGCCGGGCGTGGCGATGGTGACGGCCGAGGCCAGCACGAACAGCAGCAGCGTGGAATGGGTCATGGCGGGTTCCTGATGAGATGCGGGGCGGAAGGCATGCCCGCCATTCTAGCGTCCGCGCGCGCGGTGGCCACTTTGGCTGTCATGGCCGCTTGCGCGGCTACTTCTGCGCCATCCAGCGCGCCGTGGCCTGCACCACCTGCGGCTCGATGCCGTTGAAGCCGTGGTAGGCCAGCGCCTCGCACGGATCGCCCTCGTTGCTGCCGCCGTCGAAGCGGATCAGGCCGGCCCTGGGCGCCTTCGCCAGCTTGTCCATCAGGCCCTGCACCTCGCCGAACGGGCACAGCTTGCAGCCGTCCTGCACGTGGTGCACCACCAGCACCGGCACCTTGAGCTTGTCGAAGTCCATCGCGGGCACGGCGCGGCCGCGCTCCTCGCGCAGGATGGTGGAGGTCAGCACGATGCCGTCGGGGCCGCCGCCGTCGGCCAGCCGGATGGCGATGGCGGCCACCGACTGGGTGCCGCGGCTGGTGCCGACCAGCCACACGGGCACCTTGGCGCGGCTGCGCATCCAGGCGATCACGGCCTGGGCGTCCTGCGCGTGCTCGGCGGTCTGGCGGAAGCCGTTGAGGAAGGGCGGCGCGAGGCGGTCGCTGGGCGCGTCGACCACCGCCACGGCCAGGCCGTTGTCGACGAACAGTTGCCGCGCGCGCACCAGGAAGTTGTTGGCGCCCCAGCCGAAGCTGCCGCCGGGCGCGATGCGCAGCCCGCCGTGGCCGCCCGCGTAGAGGATCACGGCGGCGGTCGGCTGCGCCGGCGCGAGGTAGATGAAGCGCTGCGTGACGCCGGGCCGGGTCGGGAGGTCGATCACTTCCGGCGCGCCTTGCGCGCGCGCAGGCGCGGCCAGCCACGCCTGGGCAAGCAGCACGGCGAGCAGCAGGGCCATCATCCATGCCGCGCCGGGCAGGCGGGCGAATCCGGAAGCGGGGCGGTTCGGCATGGTTGTCTCCATTGGTGGCGGGCGCCGGTTTCTTGTCGGGGTGCCGGGCGGCCGGCCCAAGATAGCATTGCCGCGCCCGCCCATCAAACGCGGCCCGCCCGCGTCAGGCCGCCGCGCGGATCCGGTACACGCAGCGACGCGCGTTGCTCAGCAGATGCGCCTCGCGGTCGACGGTGGCGCTGGCGCCGGCGACCTCGCGGAAGATCTCCAGCTCGGCGCGGCAAAAGCCCTGGCAGGCCTGCGCCGCCGCGCAGATCGGGCAATGGTCTTCGATCAGCAGCCAGTCTTCGCCGTCGCGCTCGAGCCGCGCCATGTAGCCTTCGGCGCTGCGCAGCCCGGCCAGTGTCTCCAGCCGCCGGCCGATCTCCGCCTGCCCCGCCACCGCGGCGAGGTATTGCGCGCGGGTGTCGGCTTCGCGCCTGGCGATCAGTTGTTCCATGCCGGCTTCGCCGAACAGTTGCCGCACCGAGCCGATCAATTGGATGGTCAGTTGCGCGTGGGTGTCGGGAAAGCGGCCGTGGCCGCTGGCGGTGAGCACCCAGTCCTGGCGGGGCCGCCCGGCGCCGGCCGGGGTTTGCTGGCGGCCTTCGATCAGTCCCGCCGCCAGCAGCTTGTGCACCTGCTGGCGCGCGGCCTCGGCGGTGCCGCCGAGGGCCTGGGCGATCTGCGTGGTGGAAGCCGGGCCGCGCGTCTTGAGCAGGAACAGGATGCGATCACCCGGAGACCCGGCAGGGTTATCCAAGTTTTCTATTGCGTAATGCATGGTGGCGCCCTAATATCCAAAAACTTTCTTGGATATTAGGGCAGCCCGCGCGCGTTGTCGAGCGCGGCGCTTTGCTTCCGCCCTGTCCGGCATCCGCCGCATCCGCCGCATTCGTCAAGAGTCAAAAGGAGACCGCCCCATGCACGCCCCCGGCATCCGGCCCGCGCCGCGCCAGCTCACCATGCTCAACCCGCCCGGCCTGTACGATCCCCGCGCCAACGGCTATTCCCACGTGGCGATGATCCCGCCCGGCGCCGCCCTGGTCTGCGTGGCCGGGCAGGGCGGCGAACGCGCCGACGGCAGCCTGCCCGCCGGTTTCGCGGCCCAGGTGCGGCAGGCGCTGGACAACCTGTGCGTGGCGCTGGCGGCGGCGGGCTCGCAGCCGCGGCAGGTGGCCAGGCTCACGGTACTGGTGGTGGATCACAGCGAAGCGCGCCTGGCGGTGCTGTCCGGCGAGCTGCGCCGGATCTGGGGCGACGCGCCCGCGCCGGCCTGCACGCTGATCCCGGTGCCGCGGCTGGCGCTGGACGGCATGCTGTTCGAGATCGAGGCGCTGGCGGTGGCGGATGCCCCGGCGGCCCGCCCGGCGTGATGCGGCCGCGCCTACGCCGCCAGCTTGGGCGGCTGCGCGGGGCGGCCGTCCTTGCTGTCGCCGAAATGCGGGTGGCGGGCGAACAGGTCGGCGGCCCAGTTGACGAACACGCGGACCTTGGCGGACAGGTGGCGGTTCTGCGGATACATCGCGGACACCGGCAGCGAGTCGGTGGGCCAGTCGGTCAGCACCTCGACCAGCCGGCCGCTTTCCACGTAGGGCTGCGCCATCATGCGCGAGATGCGCGCCAGGCCGTGGCCTTCGAGCGCGCAGGCCAGGTAGGCGTCGGCGTCGTTGGTGGAGATGGCCGAAGGCAGCAGCAGTTCGGTGCGCTTGTCGCCCTGGCCCATCGGCCACGGCATTTCGCGGCCGGTGCGGTTGGACAGGTAGTTGACCGCCCTGTGCTGCGCGAGGTCGCTCGGCTGCGTGGGCGTGCCCTGGCGGTTGAGGTAGAGCGGCGAGCCATAGAAGCCCAGGCGCAGCTGCCCGATGCGGCGCGCCACCATCGTCTCGTCCACCGGGTCGCCCACGCGCAGCACCACGTCCACGCCTTCCTTGAGCAGGTCGATGGGCTTGCCGTTGATGGTCAGCTCCATCTTCAGCTCGGGATAGGCGGCGAAGAACTCGTGCAGCCCGGGGATCAGCACCATCTGCGCCAGCCCGGCGGAGGTATCCACCGCCAGCGTGCCGCGCGGCGTGTTGTTCTGGTGGGTCAGCGACTGCTCGGCTTCCTCCACGTCGGCCAGGATGCGCACGCAGCGCTCGTAATAGGGGTCGCCTCAGAAAACGGAAA
>NZ_AQPL01000373.1:0-10422 GCF_000395345.1 Cupriavidus sp. WS
CGCGCCGCGCGCGACCGTGGTCAGCAGCCCGTTCCGCCAGCCGAACCTGACGCCGCGCTCGGCCATCACCACGCTGCCCGAGGCCGCTGCGCCGGCGCAGCGGCCTGTCCCGGTCGCTCCGGCCGCTGCAAAGGAAGCGCCGCCGCCAGCGCCGCAGGAGACTGTCGAGCCAGCTGCCGTCGCGCAGGAAGCGCCGGCCGCGATGCTCGCGGAGACTTCCCCGGCGCAGCCAGAGAAGGAAGCCGCCGCCGCGCCTGAAAGCGAGGTGGCGGTGGCCGAAAGCGACGCGCCGGTGGTCGAAGCCGCGCCCGCGCTGCCCGAAACGCTGCAGCCGGTCGCCGTGCTGTCCGCGGGCGACGTGGCCATCCCGGCCGCCGATGCCGCAGCCGATGCCGCCAATGCCGACGATGCCGACGACGAAGCCCGGCGCGCCACGCTGGCGCAGATTCGCCTGGAAGCCGAGACGCTGATGGCCGAACTGAAGGCACTGGCCGCCGGCACGCCGGTGCCGCGCACGGCCGCCGCGCCGGATGCGCCGGCGGTTGCGCCAAGCGAGGCCGCTGACGTGGCCGAGGCCCCGGATGCGGTCGACGACGTGGTGATCCCCGCCGCCGCCGCGCCCGCGGACGGCCTCGCCGAATCGCTCCACGCCAGCCTGCTCGCCGACGACGAGGAAACACCGGAACCGGAAATGGCGGCCCGCCCGGAGGCAGGCACGGAGGAGGGCGCCGACAACGTGCTCGATGCCAACCTGCTGGTCGAGTCTTCCGGCGAGGCTGCCGGGGCCGATGAAGCCCTGCCGGCTGCCGATGCCGCCGTGGCGGAGATCCAGCCGGCCGGGCAGGCCGATGCGGACGCCGGCACGGAAAGCGAAACGGCAATCGAGGCAGCAAGCGGGACAGCAAGCGGGACAGCAACCGAAGCCGAAGCCAGCCCGGAAGCCAACGCTCAACCGGAAACGGAAGCCGCAGCAGCACCGGAACCGCCCCCCGAAACCGAACGCGCACCCGAGCCGGCAGCGGCATCCTTGCCCGAGCCGCCGCCCGGCAGCGCCGCCGCCGACTCCCGGCCTGGCGCCGAGCCGGAAATCGTGCCAGCCGCTGCCGCCGCCCCCGCCGCGCCCGCGCCCAAGCCGCGCATCGTGCTGCCCGCCGTGGTCGGCAAGACCGTGCCGCTTGGCGCCGCCGCCGCGCCCGCGCTGCCGCCCTCGCAGGCCATCGCCGTCACGCCGGCGCCCGCGCGCATCGCCGACTACCGCCTGCCGCGGCTTGAATTGCTGGAGGCCGCCACCGCCGACATCGAGCAGGTCAGCGAAGAGCGCCTGCAGGAAACCGGCAACCTGATCGCGCAGCGCCTGGCCGAGTTCAAGGTGCCGGTGTCGGTGGTCGGCGCCTCGGCCGGCCCGGTCATCACGCGCTTCGAGGTGGACCCCGCGATGGGCGTGCGCGGCGCGCAGGTGGTCGGCCTGATGAAGGACCTCGCGCGCGCGCTCGGCGTGACCTCGATCCGCGTGGTCGAGACCATTCCCGGCAAGACCTGCATGGGGCTGGAACTGCCCAACGCGCGGCGCCAGATGATCCGCCTGTCGGAGATCGTGGCCGCCTCGTCCTTCCTCGCGCACAGCTCGAACCTGGTGCTGGCGATGGGCAAGGACATCACCGGCAACCCGGTGGTGACCGACCTCGCGCGCGCGCCGCACCTGCTGGTGGCCGGCACCACCGGCTCGGGCAAGTCGGTGGCGGTCAACGCCATGATCCTGTCGGTGCTCTACAAGGCCACGCCCGACGACGTGCGCCTGATCATGATCGACCCCAAGATGCTGGAGCTGTCGGTCTACGAAGGCATCCCGCACCTGCTCGCGCCGGTCGTCACGGACATGAAGCAGGCCGCGCACGCGCTCAACTGGTGCGTGGGCGAGATGGAAAAGCGCTATCGCCTGATGTCCGCGCTGGGCGTGCGCAACCTGGCTGGCTTCAACCAGAAGATACGCACCGCCGAGGCCGCGGGCGAGCACGTGCCCAACCCGTTCTCGCTCACCCCGGACGCGCCCGAGCCGCTGCGCACGCTGCCGCTGATCGTGGTGGTGATCGACGAGCTGGCCGACCTGATGATGGTGGCCGGCAAGAAGATCGAAGAACTGATCGCCCGCCTGGCGCAGAAGGCGCGCGCCGCCGGCATCCACCTGATCCTGGCCACGCAGCGGCCCTCGGTGGACGTCATCACCGGCCTGATCAAGGCCAACATCCCCACGCGCGTGGCGTTCCAGGTCAGCAGCAAGATCGACTCGCGCACCATCCTCGACCAGATGGGCGCCGAGAGCCTGCTGGGGCAGGGCGACATGCTGTTCCTGCCGCCCGGCACCGGCTATCCGCAGCGCGTGCACGGCGCCTTCGTCGCCGACGAGGAAGTGCACCGCGTGGTCGAGCACTGGAAGCAGTTCGGCGAGCCCGACTACGACGAAGCCATCCTCGCCGGCGACCCCGGCGAAGCGGCCGCGGCCGACCTGTTCGGCGAAGGCGGCGACGCCGAGGCCGACCCGCTCTACGACGAAGCCGCCGCCTTCGTGCTCAACACGCGGCGCGCCTCGATCTCGGCCGTGCAGCGCCAGTTGCGCATCGGCTACAACCGCGCCGCGCGCCTGATCGAGCAGATGGAAGTGGCGGGCCTGGTCTCGCCGATGGGCCGCAACGGCGCGCGCGACGTGCTGGCGCCCGGGTCGGGGGACTAAGGGCGGACGAGGGGAGAAAACCGCACAGCGGCAATCGGCGCCTCGCCGCCCACGCATGCCACAAGCCGCACATCCCGCGCGCAATGGCCGAATAACGCCGTCTTTCCCCCGCTAATGTCCGGCTGGATGCCGCGCCGCCTCCCCTATGCTGGAACGATCGAACTTCGGCAGGCCAGCATGGGCGAAGAACCAGTCCTCCCCGTTTCCCTTTCGCTCGACGAGCTCAAGGCGTTCGCCAGCGTGCTGACGCAGGGCTCGCTGCTGCAGGAGGCCACGCTGCAGGTGGTCGCCGAGTGCGAACAGAAGGTGGTCGCGGCAAGCCAGCAGCGCTGCGCGCTGCAGCGGCAGTGGGACTGACGCCCGCCTGGCCCATCCTCCATCGCGCGCAAGGAGCTCCAGTGAAGCAGATCGCCGAACCGTACATGGACGTGGACACCGACGAGCCGTCCACGCTGAGGCAGATCCTCGGCGAAGCGCTCGCGGGCGCCGCCGCCGGGGCGGTCGAGAACATCGACACCCTGGACGCGGCCGACGCCATCGACGCCATCATCGGCCCGGCGCAGCCCGCTCCGGGCCAGGCCGACGCGCGCGAAGGCCAGCGCCAGTTCCCGCGCCTGATGCCGGTGGCGTCAGCCGCCCAGCCGGGCGCGCGCGCCGTCAAGGTGGCGGACATCGCCGGCTTCGAGCGGCTTGCCGAGCAGGACGCGCTGACGGAATTCCGCGTGTTCCGCAGCTTTGGTTATTCGGTGGTGCTGTTCTTCCACGCCGCCGAGATGGTGTTCTACACCGTGCTCTACCAGGACGGCTCGCCGTGGCGTGTGATGGCCTGTCCCGACCACGAGACCAGCGAATCGGTGTTCGCCCATTTCGAGGAGCGCGCGCGGCGCTGGGCCGAGGGCGAGGCGCGCTGCGCGCTGGTCAAGGCCCGCAACGCGCATCTCGCGCGCCTGTTCGAGCAGTCCGAGCAACGGGCGGAGCGGCTGCGCAGCGACCTGCAGCGCGTGGCGCTGCAGGAGCAGGCGCTGAACGCGCGCCAGCAGCAGGTGCGCCGGGAACTGACCCGGCTCGAAGGCCTGCGCGTCGCGGCGCAGGCCCAGCTCAACAAGTCGGCCCGCCAGGCCCACCAGCTCATGCTGGCGGAAAACGAAGGGCTGCCGCATCTGCCGGGCCGCTGAGCGCCGCGCCGTCGCCGTCGTCGTCACCGTTGTCGCCACCGTCACGCACGGCGCCGGCGCAAACCGGCAAAATGGCGGGGGCCGGCGCCGCCGGCCAGTGCGGAGACGATGATGGACACCACCAACGAGCCGGCCGGCGGCGTGCCGCACGGCAATCTTCTGGCCGACGTGCCGGCGGACCGCGCCGCCGAGCGCTTCGACGCCTTGCTGGCGCGCCCCGGCCTCAAGATCGAGCGCATCGTCTCGAACGGGCAGGCCAGTCCGCCTGGCTTCTGGTACGACAGCGCGCAGGACGAATGGGTGCTGCTGCTCAGCGGCAGCGCCGGCCTGCACATCGAGGGCGAGGCGCAGGCGCGCCGCCTGCTGCCCGGCGACTGGCTGCACCTGCCCGCGCACTGCCGCCATCGCGTGGCGTGGACCGACGCGGCGCAGCCTTCGGTCTGGCTCGCCGTGCATTTCGGCCCGGCCGCGCAGGGCTGATCCGCGCCCGCCTGGGCGCCGCCACGCGCGCCGCATCCGTGCCCGCATACCCATATGCGGACCGTGCCTCTATGCATAGACGAAATGCGCGCTTCGGCGCGGCGTGCCGCTCGGCTATCGTGTGAGCCTGGCAAGCCGGCCGGTCCGTGGCGGCTTGCGCCACGATGTCCCACGGCCGGCCCCCATCCCGAATCATGTTCTTCCCGCCCCCGGCGCGGCTGTGCGCCGCGCTCGCCGTTTTCCCTCGCCGCAGGCGCGCGCGCCCGCTGTTGCCGGCGCAACAGCGATTCAACAAGCTGTGCCCGCAGCCGCCACGCGATGGCGGCGACGCCGCCGCGCGAAACCACGGATGGCCGCGAGAAAGGCCGGAAATGGTCGCGAACAGGGTCGCGAACAGGGCCGCGAACGGCGCCGATCGCGGCCGCGCGCGCCGGGCTTGCTTCTTGCCTTGTCCACCCACAGGCGCTCGCGCAGGCGAGCCGGGCGGCGTTGCCGCCGCGCCCATCCGGATGCATTCCACAGGAGATTTTCCCAATGGCTAAACCGCTGAACGTAGTTGCCGTCAACGGCAGCGCGCAGCAACCCTCGCGTACCCTGGCGCTGGTCCAGGCCCTGCTGGCCGAGCTCGACACGCGGCTCGTGATCGAGAGCCGCATCGTCAACCTCGGCGACATCGCCCGCCCGCTGGGCGGCGCGCTGACGCGCGCGGAGCTGCCGGCCGAGATCGAGGCCGAGCTGGCGGCGATCGAGGCGGCGGACCTGCTGCTGGTGGCCGCGCCGGTCTACCGCGGCTCCTATCCGGGCCATTTCAAGCATCTGTTCGACCTGATCGGGCAGGAAGCGCTGGTCGACAAGCCGGTGCTGCTGGCCGCCACCGGCGGCAGCGACCGCCATGCGCTGGTGCTCGAGCACCAGTTGCGCCCGCTGTTCGGCTTCATGCAGGCGCTGACGCTGCCGATCGGCGTGTACGGCAGCCCGGGCGAGTTCGAGCACTACCAGGTGAGCAGCCCGGCGCTGGCCGAGCGCATCCGCCTGGCCGCCGACCGCGCGGCGCCGCTGTTCGCCGAGCACCGGCGCACGGCGCTGCAGCGCGTCGCCTGAGGAACGCACCGGCGATGAACGTATTCTGGTTCCTTCCCACGCATGGCGACGGACACTACCTCGGCACCACCGAGGGCGCGCGGCCGGTCTCGCTGCGCTACCTGAAGCAGATCGCGCAGGCCGCGGACGACCTCGGCTACTACGGTGTGCTGATTCCCACCGGCCGCTCCTGCGAGGACTCGTGGGTGATCGCCTCGGCGGTGGCGCCGTGGACCGAGCGGCTGCGCTACCTGGTGGCGATCCGCCCGGGCATCATCTCGCCCACGGTGTCGGCGCGCATGGCGGCCACGCTGGACCGCATCACCAACGGCCGCCTGCTGATCAACGTGGTGACCGGCGGCGACCCCGACGAGAACCGCGGCGACGGCCTCTACCTGGACCACAGCCAGCGCTACGCGGCCTCGGCCGAGTTCCTGCGCGTGTGGCGCCGCGTGCTCGAAGGCGAGGCGGTGCACTTCGAGGGCGAGCACATCAAGGTGGAGAACGCCAAGGCGCTCTATCCGCCGGTGCAGCGCCCGTATCCGCCGCTGTACTTCGGCGGCTCGTCGGAAGCAGCGCACGAACTGGCGGCCGAGCAGGTCGACGTCTACCTGAGCTGGGGCGAGCCGCCGGCCGCGGTGGCGCAGAAGATCGCCGACGTGCGCGAGCGCGCCGCGCGGCTCGGGCGCACGGTGCGCTTCGGCGTGCGGCTGCACGTGATCGTGCGCCATACCAGCGAGGAAGCGTGGCGCGCCGCGGACGAACTGATCGCGCGGATCTCGGACGAAACCATCGCCGCCGCGCAGAAGTCGTTCGCGCGCTTCGACTCGGTCGGCCAGCGCCGCATGGCGCAACTGCACGGCGGGCGCCGCGACCAGCTCGAGATCTATCCCAACCTGTGGGCCGGCGTGGGCCTGGTGCGCGGCGGCGCCGGCACCGCGCTGGTCGGCAATCCGCAGGAAGTCGCGGCGCGCATCAAGGAGTATGCCGACCTCGGCATCGAGAGCTTCATCTTCTCGGGCTACCCGCACCTGGAGGAAGCCTACCGCTTCGCCGAGCTGGTGTTCCCGCTGCTGCCCGAGCCGTATGCGAGCCTGGCGCGCGGCGGCGCCACCAACCTGACCGGGCCGTTCGGCGAGATGATCGCCAACGACGTGCTGCCCGGCGGCAAGGCCACGGCATGAGCGTGCGCCCCCGCGTGGTGCCGCTGGACCCGCGCCGCACGGCGCAGGCGCTGGCGCGCGACTTCGCCCAGACCGCGGCCGAGCGCGACGCGCGCGGCGGCACGCCCAAGGCCGAGCGCGACGCGCTGCGCGCCAGCGGCCTGCTGGCCCTGACCATTCCCGCGGAACTCGGCGGGCTGGGCGGCAACTGGGCCGACATGCTGGCCGTGGTGCGCACGCTGGCCCGCGCCGATGCCTCGCTGGCCCACGTCTACGGCTTCCACCACCTGACGCTGGCCACGCTGCGGCTGTTCGGCAACGCCGGCCAGTGGCGCCCGTGGTGGGAGCAGACCGCGCTGCGCGGCTGGTTCTGGGGCAATGCGCTGAACCCGCTCGACACGCGCACCGTGGCCAGCCGCGGCGAGGGCTGCCACGAGTTTTCCGGCAAGAAGAGTTTCTGCTCCGGCGCCATCGATTCCGAGATGCTGGTGGCCTCGGCGCTGGAAGAGGGCAGCGGCCGCCTGCTGATCGCGGCGCTGCCGACCAGCCGCAGCGGCATCACGCCGCACCACGACTGGGACAGCATCGGCCAGCGCCAGACCGACAGCGGCAGCGTGTCGTTCGAGCGCGTGCGCGTGGAGCCGCAGGAACTGCTGCTCGACCCCGGTCCGCTGAGCACGCCGTTCGCGTGCCTGCGGCCGCTGCTGGCGCAACTGGTGTTCTGCCACACCTTCCTCGGCATCGCCGAAGGCGCCTTCGAGGAGGCGCGCGGCTACACGCTGACCGAGGCGCGCCCGTGGTTCCGCTCGGAGGCCGCGCACGTCACCGAGGATCCTTACGTGCTGGCGCGCTACGGCGAGTTCTGGGTCGGCCTGGAAGGCGTGCGGCTGCTGGTGGAGCGCGCCGCCGCGCACTTCGACCGGGCCTGGCAAACCGGCGAGCGGCTCGACGCCGACGCGCGCGGCGCGCTCGCGGTGGACATCGCCGCGGCCAAGGTGGCCTCGACCCGCACCGGGCTCGACCTTGCCAGCCGCATCTTCGAAGTCACCGGCGCGCGCGCCACGCACGGCGCGCTGCGGCTCGACCGCCACTGGCGCAACCTGCGCACGCAGTCGCTGCACGACCCGCTCGACTACAAGCTCCACGAGCTTGGCGACTGGGCCCTGAACGGCGCCGCGCCCAGCCCATCCTTCTACTCATGAGCCCATGCAGCTAGTGTCCTGGCCACCGGCGCCGCGTCCGGCGCAGCATCTCTCGCACGTCTTCGCCGACCCGAAGTCGCTGGCGCTGCTCAGCCACGTGGAAAAGGTCGCGCCCAGCGAGGCCGGCATCCTGATCGTGGGCGAGACCGGCACCGGCAAGGAGATGATGGCGCGCCACGTCCACAACCTGAGCGCGCGCCGCCACCGGCGCTTCGTCGCGGTCAACTGCGGGGCGTTCTCCGAATCGCTGGTCGACGCCGAGCTGTTCGGCCACGAGAAGGGCGCCTTCACCGGCGCGCTCGGCGCCAAGCCGGGCTGGTTCGAGGAGGCCGACGGCGGCACGCTGTTCCTCGACGAGATCGGCGACCTGCCGATGTCGCTGCAGGTCAAGCTGCTGCGCGTGCTGCAGGAGCGCGAGGTGGTGCGGCTGGGCTCGCGCAAGCCGGTGCCGATCGACGTGCGCGTGCTGGCCGCCACCAACCGGCCGCTCGACGCGGCCATCCGCGACGGCAGCTTCCGCAAGGACCTGTTCTACCGCCTCAACGTGGTGACGCTGGAGATCCGCCCGCTGCACGAGCGCCCCGGCGACATCCTGCCGCTGGCGCAGCATTTCCTGCGCAAGTACGGCGAGCGGCTCGGCTACGGCGAGGTCGCGCTGAGCCCGGAGGCGCAGCACAAGCTGCAGCGCTACGCCTGGCCCGGCAATATCCGCGAACTGGAGAACGTGCTGCACCACGCCTTGCTGACCTGCCAGGACGACCGCATCGACGCGGACGACCTGCATGTGCGTGAGCCGGGCGCGGATACCCACGCGGCGCGGCCCGATGCCGCCGCCGCGCTGGCGGTGCCCACCGAGGCCGGCGCCATGCCCGCCGCCGGCGAGCCTGCCGGCGAACTCGCCGACGAGCCCGCCGCCGCCCTGCTCGAGCGCGCGCTGCTGCGCCTGTTCGACGACGCGCCGGAGGGCGTGCACGAGACCGTGGAGCGCGCGCTGCTGCGCGCCGCCTTCCGCTACTGCCGCTACAACCAGGTCCACACCGCGGCGCTGCTCGGGCTGAGCCGCAACATCACGCGCGCCCGGCTGATCCAGATCGGCGAGCTGCGCGTCAACCGGCGCAAGCCGGGCGAGGCCGAGGGGCCGGGAGGCGATGGCCCGGCCGCTACCGCCAATATCGCCGGCGTGGCTGACATGGCTGGCATGGCTGACACCGCCGCCGCCGACACCGCGCAGCCCGGCGCGGCGAAGGTCTTCGCGATCGCCATCTGAGCCTCGCCGGCATTCCGCAACCATTCACTGGCGCAATACCACCATGCCTGAACAACTTGTCTACCCGGCCCCGGCCGAACTGGCCGCCCGCTTCCGCCCGCTGTTTGCCGAGATCGCCGAACGCGCGGCCGAGCGCGAGCACACACGCGAACTGGCCTTCGATGCCGTGCAGCGGCTGCGCGCGGCCGGTTTCGGCGCGCTGCGGGTGCCGGTGGCGCTGGGCGGGCTCGGCGCCTCGCCCGAGCAACTGGCCGAACTGCTGATCGAACTGGGCGAGGCGGATTCCAACCTGCCGCAGATCCTGCGCGCGCATTTCGGTTTCGTCGAACGCCTCCATGCCGAGGTGGCGCCCGCGCAGCGCGAGCGCTGGCTGCGGCTGGTGGCGCAGGGCGCGATCTTCGGCAACGCCACCACCGAGACCGGCGACGGCGCGCTGGGCCGCCACCGCACCACGCTCGCGCGCGATGCGTCCAACGGACAGGGCTGGCGGCTCGACGGCGAGAAGTTCTACAGCACCGGCACGCTCTACGCGGACTGGATCGCGGTGGCGGCCAACCGCGTCGGCGACGCCAGCCAGCCCGACGTTGTCGATACGGTCAACGTGCTGGTGCCGGCCGATGCCGCCGGCATCGAGCGCGTCGACGACTGGCGCGGCTTCGGCCAGCGCCTGACCGGCTCGGGCACCACGCGCTTCGACGCCGTGGCGGTCGGCGACGACCAGGTGATCAGCTTCCCGCGCAATGTGCCCACGCCGATGACCGCCTTCTTCCAGCTCGTGCACCTCGCCACGCTGGCGGGCATCGCGCGCGCGGTGGAGCGCGACGCCGCCGCCTTCGTGCGCGCCCGCCGGCGCGTCTACAGCCACGGCAGCGGCGCCACGCCGGCCGAGGACCCGCTGGTGCAGCAGGTGGTGGGCCAGCTCGGCGGCACCGCCTTCGTCGCGGCCAGCACGGTGGCGGCGGTGGCGCAGGGCCTCGGCGAGGTGGAGCGCGCGCGCCTGCGCGGCGAGCCGGTGTCCGCGGCCCTGCTCGACGACGTGGAGCTGCGCGCCGCCAAGGCCCAGGCGGTGATACCGGACCTCGTGCTGGCGGCCGCCACGCGCCTGTTCGACATCGGCGGCGCCTCGGCCCTCGACGAAAGCCGCCGGCTGGACCGCCATTGGCGCAACGCGCGCACGCTGGCCTCGCACAACCCGGCCATCTACAAGGCGAGGGCGGTCGGGGACAACGCCATCAACGGCGCCGCGCCGACCTATTACTGGTCGGTGGGGGCCAAGGCGGCCTGAGCGGGGGACGGGCGCGGTTCCCTGGCGGGCCGGCGGCCCGCG
>NZ_AQPL01000374.1:0-13451 GCF_000395345.1 Cupriavidus sp. WS
GGCGGGCCGGCGGCCCGCGCGGTCAGGCCGCCAGCGGCACGACCTCGCGGGCGATCGCCTCGCCGGAGGCCGCCAGCGCCACGCGCAGGTCATAGGCCGCCTGCAGGCTGGCCCAGAATTCCGGCGTGGTGCCGAAGTACCGCGCCAGACGCAGCGCCGTCTCGGGCGAGATGGCGCGACGGCAGCGCACGATGTCGTTGATGCGCGGCGCCGGTACGTGCAGGGCCATCGCCAGGGCATGCGCCGTCATGTTGTTGGGCACGAGGAAATCCTCGCGCAGGATCTCGCCGGGGTGGACCGGCTCGATGTTCTCGCCGGTGGCGATGTCCGAGAAATCGACCTTCTTCAGGTTCTCGCGCTTGATCGTCATGGTGGCCTCGATGGTCGGTGTAGTCGATATGGACGGCATGGCCGGCGTGGTCAGTGATAGTCGGTGATCTCTGCCTCGTAGACGTCGCCGTTGCCAAAGCGGAAACAAATCCGCCACTGGTCGTTGATCCGGATGCTCCACTGGCCCTGGCGGTCAGCCCTGAGTGCCTCCAGCCGGTTGGCCGGCGGCGCCCGCAGGTCGTCGAGCACGGCCGCCGCGTCGAGCATCTCGAGCTTGCGGAACGCGGCCCGCTGGATCTCGCGCGGGAGGCTGCTGACGAACTTGCCGGCGTACACCGCTGCGGTGGCCTTGCTGGCGAAGCTTCGAATCATGGTGACGATCCTATAATGCGTTGAGTTTAACGTCAAGTGTTATTCGTATGGCGTTATGTATGGCGACGACGCTGCCGCGCCCGCATCCGCAATGACGGAATGGCGCCCCGATGCGATGCCCGCCCAGGGCAGGCGTCGGAGACGCCGGCGGCGTGGCCGCCGGATGCGGAGGATGGAGGCGGTCCATGCCTGGCGGACCGTTCGCGGTCCTGCCGGAGAGCGTAGGCCGGCTCTCCCCGGGCATGCATGAGAGGATTCGCAAAAGCGCCCGGCCGAGGGATGGCGGGGCCGGCGGTGAGCCGGCCCGCCGGTCAGGCGGAGGCGCTCAGGGCGCCCGCAGCAGGCGCACGCAGCGGTCGCCCAGCCACTGGATGATGCTGACCAGGCCGATCAGCAGCACGATCACCACCACCATCACGGTGGTGTCGAAGCGCTGGTAGCCGTAGCGGATGGCGATGTCGCCGAGCCCGCCCGCGCCTACCGCGCCGGCCATCGCCGAGGCGCCGACCAGCGACACCACGGTAATGGTGAAGCCGCCCACGATGCCGGGCAGCGCCTCGGGCAGCAGCACGTGCCAGACGATGTGGCGGCGCTGGCAGCCCATTGCCTGCGCGGCTTCCACCAGGCCGCGGTCCACTTCGCGCAGGCTGATCTCGGCGATGCGCGCGAAGAACGGCGTGGCGCTGATCGACAGCGGCACCACGGCCGCCCACACGCCGATGGTGGCGCCCACCACCAGCCGCGTGAACGGCAGCAGCGCCACCAGCAGCACGATGAAGGGGGTGGCGCGAAAGCCGTTGACCACGCTGCCCAGCACGCGGTGCAGCCGCGGCGCGGCCAGCACGCCGCCGGGCGCGCTCAGCACCAGCACCAGCGCCAGCGGCGTGCCCAGCGCCACCGCCACCAGCGCCGAGGCGCCGACCATCGTGAGCGTGTCGAACAGGCCTTGCCAGATGCGTTCAATGGTCAGCGGGGACATAGCCGATTACCTTGGCGTGTTGGGATCGGGTGGCGCCGGCCAGCGCTTCGGCGGACAGGCCGCCGGCGGGCGCGGCCAGCAGCATGCGGCCCTGGCTGTGGCCCTGGATGCGGTCGACGCCGGCGTGCAGCAGGCGCGCCTGCCCGCCCAGCGCGGCGGCGATGCCGGCCAGCTCGGGCGCGGCGCCGGCGCCGCTGTAATGCAGCTCGACCAGCTGCTCGCAGGCGCCGTGCGCGGGCGGCGCGGCCAGCAGCCGGCGCGCGAGGTCGTCGGGCAGGCCGGCCTGCAGCGGCTGCAGCAGCGCCCGCGTGGCGGCGTGGCGCGGATTGCCGAACACCTCCCACACCAGGCCGTGCTCGGCGATGCGGCCGCCTTCGAGCACCAGCACGCGGTCGCAGATGTCGCGGATCACGCGCATCTCGTGCGTGATCAGCACGACGGTCAGGCCCAGGCGCCGGTTGATGTCGCGCAGCAGCGCCAGGATGGACTGCGTGGTCTCCGGGTCCAGCGCCGAGGTGGCCTCGTCGCACAGCAGGATCTCGGGCCGGTGCACCAGCGCGCGGGCGATGCCCACGCGCTGCTTCTGGCCGCCGGAGAGCTGGCCCGGATAGGCGCGCTGCTTGCCTTCCAGCCCGACCAGGCCGAGCAGTTCCTCCACGCGCGGCCCGATCTGGGCGCGCGGCACGCCGGCCACCTTGAGCGGCAGCGCCACGTTGTCCCACACGGTCTTGGCCGACAGCAGGTTGAAGTGCTGGAAGATCATGCCGATGCGGCGGCGCAGGGCCACCAGCGCGGCGGCGTCGAGCGTGGCGAGGTCGGTGCCGTCCACCAGCACGCGGCCGCTGCTGGGCGTCTCCAGCCGGTTGATGGTGCGCAGCAGGCTGGACTTGCCGGCGCCGCTGCGGCCGATGATGCCGAACACGCCGCCGGCGGGGATGTCGATGTCGATCTCGCGCAGCGCGTGCACGTCGCCGGCCGGCGTGCGGTAGACCTTGCCGACCTGCCGGAACGAGACCGAGCCGGCAGCCGCGCCGGGGCTGTCGCGCGGGCCATCGTGCGGGCCGCCGGCGCGGGCGGACGGCGGAGGTTCGAGCGGGCCGGGCGCGGCCTCGCGCCGGCGCAGGAAGGTCAGCGTGCCCATGACGTCACTGCTTGCGCCACGGCAGGCTGTAGAGCTTGTCGTTGTTGGCGTAGGACTCGCGCAGCTTCTGCAGCACCGCCGGCGACTCCTGGTAGAGCTTGACGAAGCGGGCGATGCGCGGGTCGCCGGCGTTGTCCTGTCGGCTGACGAAGCGGATCGCGAAATAGACGTCGTCCACGCCCGAATAGAGCAGGCCGGAGCCGGCCACCTGCGGCTTGCCGGCGTTGACGAAGTGGGCCGGATAGCCCTGCGCGAGGTCCACGTCGTCGAGCGCGCGCACCAGCTGCGGGCCTTCGATCTCCACGAACTTGAGCTTCTTCGGGTTGGCCACGATGTCGTCGAGCCCGCCGCGCGCGCCCACGCCGTCGCGCAGCCTGATCAGGCCGGCCTTCTGCAGCAGCAGCAGGCCGCGGCCCTGGTTGACCGGGTCGCTGGCCACGCCCACGCGCGCGCCGTCCTTGAGCTCGTCGAAGCGCTTGATGCGGCTGGAGTACAGGCCGATGTTGGGCAGCACGCCCACCGCCACGCTCTTGAAGGCGTAGCCGCGCTCCTTGATGGCGTTGTCGAGAAAGGCCTGGTGCTGGAAGTAGTTGAGGTCGAGGTCGCCGGAGGCCAGCGCCACGTTGGGCGTGGTCCAGTCGGTCAGCTCGACCACCTTGACGTCGAGGCCCTGCTTGCGCGCCTCGGCGGCGGCCACTTCGACCGAATCGGCGAGCGCGCCCGGCGTGACGCCGATGCGCAGCGGCGCGGCGTGCGCGAGGTGGGCGGCAGTGGCCAGGGAGAGCGTGGCGAGGGCGGAGATCAGCAGTCGCTTGAGTGTCGGCTTGCGTGTCATGGGGCGGGTGGAATGGTGTCTGGATGAATGTCGGGTGGTTCAATCGGCCGCGTGGCGGAACTGCGCCGCCGCGTGGCGCGCCGGCAGGCGGTCGCCTTCGCCGAACAGCTTGCCGCGCAGGCTGCCCTCGGCGTAGCTGGTCTTGTAGAGGCCGCGGTTCTGCAGCTCGGGCACCACCAGCTCGACGAAATCCTCGTAGCTTTCCGGCACCACGGTGCGGCTCAGGTTGAAGCCGTCGATGCCGGTCTCGTCGATCCACGACTGCAGCTCGTCGGCCACCTGCGCCGCGTCGCCGACGATGGCCGGATAACGCCCGCCCAGCTCGAACAGCTCCAGCAGGCGCCGGCGCGTCCAGCCGTGCTGCTGGGCCGCGCGCGAGGCGGATTCGATGGCGTTGCCGCCGTTGTAGTCCACCGGCGCGTCGAGGTCGTAGCGGCCGAAGTCCACGCCGGTGCTGGCGGCGAAGTGGGCCAGGCCCGCCTCGCGGCTGGCGTAGTCCTTGTAGTCGGCATGCTTCTGGCGCGCCTCGGCACTGGTGCGGCCCGCCACCACGGCGGCGCCGGCGAACACCTTGATGTCGTCGGGACGGCGCCCGGTCGCCACCAGTTGCTCGCGCAGCGCGCGCACGGTCTCGCGCGCGGCTTCCTTGCTGGGCGGCGAGATGAACACGCATTCGGCGTGGCGCGCCGCGAAGCGCTGGCCGCGCCCCGAGCTGCCGGCCTGGAACAGCACCGGCGTGCGCTGCGGCGACGGCTCGGCGAGGTGGTAGCCCTCGACCTTGTAGTACTTGCCCTGGTGGTTCACCTTGTGCACGCGGCCGGGGTCGGCGAACACGCGCGCGGCCTTGTCGCGCCGCACCGCACCGTCTTCCCAGCTGCCTTCCCACAGCTTGTAGAGCACCTCCAGGTATTCGTCGGCGCGGTCGTAGCGCTCGTCGTGGGCGATCTGGTTGTCCAGCCCCATCGCGCGCGCGGCGCTGTCGAGGTAGCCGGTGACGATGTTCCAGCCCACGCGCCCGCGCGTGAGGTGGTCCAGCGTCGAGAAGCGCCGCGCCAGCAGGTAGGGCTGCTCGTAGGTCAGGTTGACGGTCACGCCGAAGCCCAGGTGCCGCGTCACCGCGGCCATCGCCGAGACCAGCAGCAGCGGGTCGTTGACCGGCAGCTGGATCGACTCGCGCAGGGTCACGTCGACGTTGCCCTGGTAGATGTCGTAGACGCCCACGATGTCGGCGATGAACAGGCCGTCGAACAGGCCGCGCTCGAGCGTGCGCGCCTGGCCGGTCCAGTATTCGATGGTGTTGTAGTCGATGGAGCGGTCGCGCGGGTGCGTCCACAGGCCGTGGTTGATGTGGCCCACGCAGTTCATGTTGAAGGCGTTGAGCAGGATTTGCTTGCGTGCCATCACAGGGCTCCGTGCCGGGTGGGAAGGCGGTCGTTGAGGTAGTAGTTGCCGACCGCGTGGTATTTCCAGCGCACCGGGTCGTGCAGCGTGTGGGTGCGCGCGTTGCGCCAGAAGCGGTCCAGGCCCAGGCCGTCGAGCGTGGCGCCGGTGCCGGCCAGCTCGAACAGCTTGCTGCCGGCCAGCAGCGAGGCGGTGGTGGTGAGCGCGCGCGCCTCGGCCACGGCGATCGAGGCCGCGGCCACGCTGCGCTCGTCGGGCGCGGCCTGGGCCGCGTCGACGATGCGCCCGGCGCGGCGCACCAGCGCCGCCGCGGCGCGCAGGCGCACCGCCACGTTGCCGACTTCGTGGATGGTCAGCGGGTCGTCCGCCGCGCGCTCGACGCCGGCGTCGAGCCACGGGCGCGACTGCTCGCGCACGAACGGCAGCGTGGCGTCGAACGCGCCGCGGCCGACGCCGAGGTCGATGGCCGCGTGCAGGATCTGCGCCACCGGGCCGATGGTGGTGGGCTGCTCGAACGAGGCCAGGAACGGCACCACCCAGTCGGCCTCCACGCGCACGTTGTCGAACGTGACCGAGCCGCTGCCGGTGATGCGCTGGCCGAAGCCGTCCCAGTCGTCGACGATGGCCACGCCGGGCGCGGTGCGCGGCACGATGGCCAGCAGCGTGACCTCGCGGCCGTCCTGCTCGGCCACCACCAGCGTGGGAATCCAGTGCGCGTAGAGCGCGCCGGTGCAGTAGAACTTCTTGCCGTCCACGCGCCAGCCGTCGCCGTCCGGGCTGAGCCGGGTGCGGCGCTTGAAGTCCTTGTGGCCGATCTCGGCCAGCGCGTTGCCGAAGCGCTCGCCGGCCAGCGCGCGCGCGTAGAAGAAGCGTTTCTGCGCCTCGCTGCCGCCCACGCGCAGCACTTCCAGCGCGTAGAAATGGTTCTGCGGGATCTGGCCCAGCGAGCCGTCGGCCGCGGCGATGGTGGAGATCACTTCGGCCAGCGTCACGGTGGACACGCCGGCGCCGCCGAACTCGCGCGGCACCGTGATGCCCCACAGGCCGCTCGCGCTGAAGGCGTCGAGCTCGGCCCAGGGCAGGCGGCGCTCGCGGTCGCGCAGCGCGGCCCCGGGCGCGAACTGCGCGGCCAGCCGGCGCGCGGTGGCGATGGCGTCGGCGTCGTCGCGGATCAGCGTGGGCGGCTGCGCCGGCGGCGCGGCGGGCGCGGGGCGGCTGGCGGGGCTGTTGTCGGCGGGAACCGGGGTAAGGAGCAGGGACATGTCAGTTCCAGGAGTGGCGCGCGGGCAGCACGTGATTGAGGTAGTAGTTGCCGATCAGGTGGGTCTTCCAGCGCACCGGGTCGTGCAGCGTGTGGGTGCGCGCGTTGCGCCAGTGGCGGTCGAGGTTGTGGCGCGCGCGCGTGGCGGCGGAGCCGGCCAGCTCGAACAGCTTTTCGCTGGCGGACAGCGCCGCCTCGGTGGTCAGCACCTTGGCCTCGGCCACGGCCACCGA
The DNA here is from genome assembly GCF_000395345.1 of Cupriavidus sp. WS. Classification (NCBI taxonomy): domain Bacteria; kingdom Pseudomonadati; phylum Pseudomonadota; class Betaproteobacteria; order Burkholderiales; family Burkholderiaceae; genus Cupriavidus; species Cupriavidus sp. WS. Next base: position 6,553 of record NZ_AQPL01000374.1, read on the forward strand.
GGCGCGCGCGCTGGCCTCGGCGTCGAGCCCGCGCGGCGCGGCCGCGGCGGCGATGGCGTCGAGCGCGCGGCCGGCTTCGAGCAGCACCTCGCGCGCGGCGTGCACGTCGATCTGCACGCGGCCCACGTCGGCGATCAGGTGCGGGTCGTCGGTGGCGTGCTCCAGGCCCGAGTCGATCCACGGGCGCGCGTACTGGCGCACGAAGGCGATGGCGTCGGCCAGCGCGGCCTCGGCGATGCCCTGGTCGATGGCGGCCTGGATCAGTTGCGAGGTGGCGCCGTACAGGCCGGGGCGGTCCGCCAGCTGCCACACCGGCAGCACGTCGTCGGGCGAGACCGGCACGTTGTCGAACACCACGCTGCCGCTGGCGGTGGTGCGCTGGCCGAACGAGGACCAGTCGTCGACGATGGACAGGCCGCGCGCCTCGCGCGGCGACCATACCTGCACCGCGCGGCCCTGGTCGTCGAGCGCGCGCGCCGGCACGCGGTGCGCGAACAGCGCGCCGGTGGAATAGAAGCGGTGCCCGTTCAGGCGCAGGCCCTGCGCGGTCTCGGTCAGGCGGGTGGTGCCTTGCAGCACGTTCCGGCTGTGCTCGGAGCGGCGTTCCGGGCCGGCGTTGCCGAGCCGCGCGCCGGACAGCACCTCGCTGTAGAAGCGGCGCTTCTGCGCCTCGGAGCCGGCTTCGCGCAGCACGCCCAGCAGGCCGAAATGGTTCTGCGGGATCTGGCCCAGCGCCGGGTCGGCCGCGCACAGGATCACGAAGACCTCGGCCAGCGTGGCGTAGGACACCTCGGCGCCGCCGTAGGCGCGCGGCACCGTGATGCCGCCCAGGCCGCTCGCGGACCACTGGTCCAGCTCCGCCCACGGCAGGCGGCGCGTGCGGTCGCGCTCGGACGCGCCCTCGGCGAAGCGGGCGGCAAGGTCGCGCGCGGCCTGCAGGGCCTGCGCGTCGTCGGCGATGCGCCGCACGTCGGCCGGGTCGGGCAGGTGCGCCGGCGCGGCCGGCAGGGCGGTGGCGGGAAAATCGGACAGTGTGGTCATGGCAGTCGGGGAAGATGGCCGGGGTTAAGGTGTTGTTTCAAAATGAAGCGAAGCGGTCCTGGCTAGGCGCGCGGCCGCAGACAGTACAAGTGGTACGGCAAGGCCGCGCAACGACGCCAGGATCTTTTTGAAACGACATCTAGGCGGCGCGCACGCGGCGCAGGCGCGGATTGAGCGCCGCTTGCAGGCCGTCGCTGAGCAGGTTGAGCGCGAGCACCGTCAGCACCACCGCCAGCCCGGGGATGGCGGTCATGTACCAGCCGGTGCGCAGCGCGTCGCGGCCGAGGCCGATCATCGAGCCCCAGCTCACCACGTTGGGGTCGCCCAGGCCGAGGAAGGCCAGCCCGGCCTCGGACAGGATGGCGTTGGCCACCAGCAGGCCGGTGGAGACGATGATCGGGGTCCAGGCGTTGGGCAGGATCTCGCGGAAGATCAGGTGCGCGTCGCTGGCGCCCACCGCCACCGCGGCGCGCACGTATTCGCGCTCGCGCAGCGACAGGAACTCCGCGCGCACCAGCCGCGCCACGCTGGTCCACGAGGTGACGCCGAGCGCGAACACGATGGTGCCCAGCGTGGGCTTGAGCACCGCCACCAGGATGATGGCCAGCAGGAACGCGGGGATGGTCTGGAAGAACTCGGTGATGCGGCTCAGCACCGCGTCGGTGCGGCCGCGGTAGAAGCCGGCCGCGGCGCCCACCGCGACGCCGATGGCCAGCGCCACCAGCGCCGACGACACGCCCACCAGCAGCGACACGCGCGCGCCGTGGGCGAGGCCGGCCAGCAGGTCGCGGCCCATCAGGTCGGTGCCGAGCGGCGTGGCCGGATCGGCGCCGGGCCAGGTGTAGGGCGCGCCGACCATGTCGAGCGGGTCGTCGGGGAACAGCACGCCGGCCAGCGCGGCGGCCGCGGCCACCACCAGCAGCACGGCGGCGCCGAGCCAGATCGAGGGTTGCAGGTACCAGCGTTTCATGCGGCGCTCCCGGTCGCGGCCGAAGGCTGGCGCGGCGGCTGCGCGGCGCGGCGCACGCGCGGATCGAGCGCGGCCTGCGCCAGGTCCACCAGCAGGTTGGCCAGCACCACCAGCACGCCGCTGCAGATCAGCACGGCCAGCAGCACCGGGATGTCGCGGCTCTTGATGGCCTCGAACGACAACTGCCCGAGGCCCGGCCAGGCGAACACGGTTTCCACCACGATCGAGCCGCCCAGCAGCGCGCTGCTCTGCACGCCCAGCATCGTGACCACCGGCAGCAGCGCGTTGCGCAGCGCATGGCGGAAGATCACCTGGTGCTCGCGCGCGCCCTTGGCGCGGGCGGTGCGGATGTAGTCCTCGGCCAGCGTCTCGATCATGGCCGCGCGCGCCAGCCGCGCGTACACCGCCACGTAGTAGATCGCCAGCGTCAGCACCGGCAGCGCCAGGTGCCGCAGGTAGTCCAGCCACAGGCGCGCGCCGTGGTAGCCGGCGTTGACCTCGCGCAGGCCGCCCACCGGCAGCCATTCGAGCTGCACGCCGAACAGCACGATCAGCATCAGCGAGGTCCAGAACATCGGCGCCGAATAGCCCACCGTGGCCAGCGCCGACAGCACCGTGTCGGTCAGCCCGTGCGGGCGCCGCGCCGCGGCCACGCCGAGCAGCACGCCGGCCACGGTGGACAGCAGCAGCGCCGCGCCGACCAGCGCCAGCGTGGGGCCGAGCCGGTCCAGCAGCAGGTTGAGCACCGGCTCGCCGAAGCGGAACGAATAGCCCAGGTCGCCCTGCGCGATGCGGCCCAGGTAGCCCAGCAGCTGTTCGGGCAGGCTGCGGTCCAGCCCGTAGAGCTGGCGCAGCTGCGCCACGTACTGGGGCGGCACGCTGCCGCTCTCGCTGGCGATCACGTCGACCAGGTCGCCCGGCAGCGCCTTGAGCAGGGCGAAGTCGAGCACGGCGGTGGCGAACACCACGCCCAGCAGTTGCAGCAGCCGCCGCAGCAGCGACCTGAGCAGGGATCTGGCTATGCGCACGGCGTCCTCGCGGTTACTTGGCGGCCAGCCAGACCCGGGCGAAATTGCTCTGGCTGTGGTCGAAGGTGTCGGTGACGTTGCGCAGGCGCTTGTCCCACACGCCGAACCAGCGGAACTCGAACAGGTTGAGCAGCGCCAGGTCCTGCTGCGCCAGCTTCTGGAAGTCCTGGTAGAGCCGCACGCGGCGCGCCGGGTCCGGTTCCACCTGGGCCGCCTCGAGCAGGCGGTCCGCCTCCGGGCTGGCGTAGCCGGAGGCGTTCTGCCACGGCGTGCCCTTGGCCTCGGCCTTGGACCAGTAGTGCTGCTCCACGCCGATCTGCGGGTCCTGCCAGTTCAGGCCCCACGAGCTGACCAGCTGGAAGTTGTAGTCGGTGAACACGTTCTTGGTCCAGGTGGGCAGGTCCTGTCCGCGCAGGTTCACGTCGATGCCCACCGTGCGCAGCGACTGGCGTATGAACTCGCCGGTGCGGCGGTAGTCGTCGCCGAACGGGATGTAGTCGTGGTCGAGCTTGAAGCGCCAGCCGTCGGCCTTGCGCGGGAAGCCGGCTTCGTCGAGCAGGGCCTCGGCCTTCTTGCGGTCGTACGGGTATTGCTGGGTGTCGCGCGTGTAGAAGGTCTTGAGCAGCGACGACACCGGCCCGGTGGCGGGCACCGCGTAGCCGCCCCACACGGTCTTGACCAGCGTCTGGACGTTGATCGCGTGGAGGATGGCCTGGCGCACCTTGAGCTTGCCGATGATCGGGTCGCGCAGGTTGGGGATCAGCCACAGCCAGCCGGCGAAGCCGTTGTAGCCCTCGGTGCTGACCACCAGGTCGGGCGACTTGGCTAGGCGGTCGGCGTCGGCGAACGTCACCGGGTTGCGCTCGCCGTACTGCACCGCGCCGGTCTCCAGCGCGGTGGCGCGGCCGGCCACGTCGGGGATGATCTTGAAGGTGAGCTTGTCGAGGTAGGGCAGGCCCGGCGCCCAGTATTTGTCGAAGCGCTCCAGCGCGATGTGTTGGCCGCGCACCCACTCCTTGAACACGAACGGGCCGGTGCCGACCGGCTTGTTGTTGTACGGGTTGTTGGGGATGTCGGTGTTCTCGTACAGGTGGCGCGGCAGCACCGGCGCGGCCACCACGTCGAGCGCGTTGAGGATCACCGGGGTGGGCTTGGCCAGCGTGAGCACCACCGTGTAGTTGTCGGGCGTATCCACCTTGCGCAGGTGCTGGAACACGCGCCGCGCGGTCGGCGCGTACTTGGGCCAGATCTGCTCGGCGGAGAACTTGACGTCGGCCGCGGTGAAGGGCTTGCCGTCGTGCCACAGCGCGTTGCGGCGCAGCTTGATGCGCACGGTCAGGCCGTCGGGCGAGACGTCCACGCTCTCGGCCAGCTGCGGGCGCGGCTTGAGATCGGGGCCGTAGTCGAGCAGGCCGTCGAAGATCTTGCTGACCACGGTGCGGCCCGGGGTCGAGGTATTGATGAAGAACGCCAGCGTGGGCGGCTCGGGGTGCACCACGGCATCGAGCGCGCCGCCGCGCTGCGCGCCTTGCTCGGTATTCGGCAGGGCCTTGTTGAGCGCCCGCGCCTCGGGCAGCAGGCCGCCGAACAGGCCGCCCGCCAGCAGCGCGCCGCCGGCGCCCAGCCACTGGCGGCGCTGCGGGCTCGGGAGATCGGCGGAAGCTGCGTCGGCAGCGGAGGTCGGAGCGGCGAAGGGATGGTCGGGTGCGGTCATGGGGCGTCTGTGTGGCCGAATGGCGAAGGTTGAGAGAGGCGAAGGAACGAAGACAGCAGGACGGAAGAACGAAGGCGGCGATCTCGCGGCGCGGCGGGTGGAGACGGACGGAGCGGCGTCAGCCGGCCAGCGCCAGCGGCGGCGCCGTGGCCTCGTCGCGGGCCGGCGGCGCGGTGCCCGGCACGGCGGCCAGCAGCGAGCGCGTGTACGGGTGGCGCGGGTTGTGCCAGAGCGAATCGGGCGTGCCGGTCTCGACGATGCGCCCGGCCTGCATCACGCACATGCGGTCGGCGATATAGCGCACCACCGACAGGTCGTGCGAGATGAACAGGTAGGTCAGGCCGTGCTCGGCCTTGAGGTCGGCCAGCAGATTCAGGATCTGGGCCTGGACCGACACGTCCAGCGCCGACACCGGCTCGTCGCAGATCACCAGTTCCGGGCGCAGCACCAGCGCGCGCGCGATGGCGATGCGCTGGCGCTGCCCGCCCGAGAATTCGTGCGGATAGCGCCCGGCCGCGGCGCGGCCCAGGCCCACGTCGTCGAGGATGGCGGCGATGCGGCGCGCGCGCTCGGCGCGCTCGCGCACGCCGTGGATGGCCAGCGCGTGGCCGAGGATGTCTTCCACGCGCTGGCGCGGATTGAGCGAGCCGTAGGGATCCTGGAACACCATCTGCACGCGGCGGCGCCACGGCAGCAGCGCGGACGGCGCCAGCGCCAGCAGGTCCTGGCCGGCGAACAGCACGCGCCCGGCATCGGCCTGCGCGAGGCGCACGATGGCGCGCGACAGGCTGGACTTGCCGCAGCCCGATTCGCCCACCAGCCCGAGCGTCTCGCCGGCGGCGATGTCGAGCGACAGGCCGTCCACCGCGCGCACGCGCTGGTGGTCCGCGCCGGGGTAGGTCAGGGTCAGCTCCCGCACCGACAGCAGCGGCGCGGCGCCGGCGGCGGGGATGTGCGCCGCGGCGCGCGGCGCGGCGGGCGGCGTCACCAGCCGGAAGTCGCCATCGGCGCCGTCGGCGCCGGCGCGGATCTCGGCCAGCCGGTCGCGGCTGTAGTGCAGGCCGTTGGCGACGTGCAGCGAGGCGCCGAGCAGGCCGCGCGTGTAGGCATGGGCCGGCGCGGCGAACACGTCCGCGGTGGCGCCTTCCTCCAGCTTGCGCCCGCCGTGCATGACCGCCACGCGGTCGGCATAATCCGCCACCACGCCGAGGTCGTGCGTGATCAGCAGCACCGCCATGCCGAGCTCGCGGCGCAGGCCGTCGATCAGCGCCAGGATCTGCGCCTGGATGGTCACGTCGAGCGCGGTGGTGGGCTCGTCGGCGATCAGCAGGCGCGGCCCGCACGCCACCGCCATCGCGATCATGATGCGCTGGCGCTGCCCGCCGGAGAACTCGTGCGGATAGGCGTCGAAGCGGCGCGCGGGCTCGGGCAGGCGCACCAGTTCGAGCAGCTCGATGGCGCGCTCGCGCGCGGCGCGGCGCGACAGCGGCTGGTGCAGCGTGATGGCCTCGGCGACCTGCCGGCCCACGCTGAGCACCGGGTTCAGCGAGGTCATCGGCTCCTGGAAGATCATCGACACGCTGCGCCCGCGCTCGGCGCTCAGCGCGCGCTCGCCCAGGCCGATCAGCTCGCGGCCGTCCAGGCGCACGCTGCCGGTGCTGCGCGCATAGGCGGGCAGCAGGCCCATCAGCGCCAGCGCGGCGCTCGACTTGCCGCAGCCGGACTCGCCCACCAGCGCCAGCATCTCGCCGGCGGCGATCTGCAGGTCGAGCGCCTGCACGGCATGCTTGCCGGGAAAATGCACGTCGAGCCCGCGCACGGCAAGCAGCGGCGCGGTCAGGCTGGCGGCCGGGAGGGCCTCGGATCGGGGAGTCTGGACAGGGAAAACCATCCGTGCATTGCAGCATGGCACCCCGCGGTCTTCCCACGAATATTTGCGAAGATGCTTACTCGGATATGCGTTGGTGCCCGGCGGCGCGCCGTGCCAGTGCGGCGTGGCGGGACTGGCGGCGGGACTGGAGGGAGGCAGAGGACCCGCGGGTGCGCCGCGGCGCATGCCGGCGCCTGCTGGCCCGCGCACAGTTTGCGCGGGCACTGTTGGCCAGCGGGCAGCGCCGCGCGATACCGGCCCGCGCGCGGCGCGGGC
>NZ_AQPL01000375.1:0-6501 GCF_000395345.1 Cupriavidus sp. WS
CGGGCCGGCCATCCTCATGCGGCCTGCTGCGCCGGGAACACCGGCTCGCCCAGGTTCAGCATCAGGCGGTTGGCCCACGCGAAGATGGCGATCGCGTGGATCAGGTCGAGCAGTTCGGCATCGTTCACGCCGGCCGCGCGCAGCGCGCGCAGGCTGCCCGGGCCGATCGCGTCGGGCCGCTCGGTGAGCGCGATCGAGAACTGCGCGATGGCCTGCTCGCGCGCGGTGGTGCCGGCGCCGCGCGGGTCGGCGAAGACCTGGACGATCACATCGTTGCGCCTGGCCAGTTGCTCGAAGCGCTGCGCGTGGACCGAGGCGCAGTACACGCAGCCGTTGACGCGCGACACCACCGTGCTGGCCAGCTCGCGCTCGGCGCGCGCCATGCCGCCGGGCGCGTACATGATGGCGTTGAACGCGGCGGAGCGCTGGCGCAGGATCTCGGGCTGGTGCACCAGGAACAGGTAATAGTCGGACACCTTGGCCTTGGGATGGCTTTCCTCCAGCACCGCGATCTGCTCGGGCGTGGCGTGGTCCAGTTGAACCACGTCGAGCCACGCTTTCCAGTCGAGCACTTCGTTGGTGAAGCCGTGGGCCCGGATCGGCGCTTTGGTCAGCACCGTGTCGGCTACCTTGGCGGGAGCGGGCAGGGCGGGTTCCCCGCCCCCAGCCGGCGCGGCGGGTGCGTTCAGCGCCTTGAGGCCGGCCACCAGCCGCACCTGATAGGACAGGAAGGCGATCAGCTGCGCCAGCGTCACCACGTCCGGCGTGGACAGGCCCGCGGCGGGCAGCGTCCTGAGCGCCGCTTCGTCGCCGTCCACCGGCTTTTCGATCAGCGCGCGGGTGAAGTCCAGCATGGCGCGCAGGCGCGCGTCGGCCAGCGTGGCGGGGTCGCCGCGTTCGGCCACCTCGATCCGCGCGGCGTCGGCGCCCGCGGCCACCAGTCGCTGGCGGTAGTGCGCGGCCAGTTCGGGCGACGGCGCGAGGCGCGCGGCGTAGAGCGCCACCAGCAGGCGCTCGGCCAGCGGCAGGCCGGGCAGGGCGGGATCGAACAGGGCGTCGTAGCTGCCCTGGGTGGCCGCGGCCACCTTGTCGCGCTGGTGGCGCAGCGCATGCGTGGCGGAGCCGGGCACCAGGCCGGCTACCTGGTCGGCCACGTCGGCGTGGGGGTTGGCTTGGGTCATGGCTTGTCTTGCTCTCGGTACGGTTGACTCGGAAATCGGCGGGATCACGCGGATGGCGGCGGCGCGGGCACCCATTCGTCGCCGAACACCTCGGGCTCGGCATAGGCTTCGAGGTTGGCGAAGTGGGTCTCGATGTCTTCCTGGTAGAACAGCGCGGCGATGCCCTGGCCGAGCCGCCGGGCGCCGTCGCTGATGGCCGGGATGTCGCCCGACACGGTGCCGTGCGTGAGCGCCGCCGGGTAGTTGAAGCAGTGGATGCGCGACAGGCCCGGGCAGGCGCCCGGCGTGGCCTCCAGGAATTCGAAGGCGGGGCCGAGGTCCGGCGAGTCCGACAGTTCCTGGTCTTCCTGTCCCGCGCGCGGCGCGTAGCGGTCGCGCCAGTAGCGGATGTGCGGCGCGAACGCGGCGAACTCGGCGCGCGTGTCGAGCGCGATGCGAAAGCCCGTGGAGAACACCAGGAAGTCCAGCTCGAACGTGCCCCTGGTGGTGTGCACGCGCACGGCATCGCCGGCCGGCTCGACGCGCTCGATGGCGCAGCCGAGGTGGAAGCGCGCGTTCTCGTGGCGCGACACGCGCAGCGTGCTGCCGCGCGGCGGCGGCACCTGCTGCTCGTTGATGTAATGGCGGATGCGCCATTTCCAGGCGTCGGGCAGGCCGGCGTAGCCGTGCGTGAAGCCCGGGCTGCCGGCGCCCTTGCTCTTGTTGACGCGCGGGATGTCGGCGCGGCGGATCAGCAGGTCCACGCCGGCCGCGCCCGCTTCCAGCGCGGTGGCCGCGCTGTCCATCGCGGAGGCGCCGGCGCCGATCACGCCCACGCGCTTGCCGCGCAGCGTGCCGTAGTCGAAGGCGTCGCTCGAATGCGCCCACGCCGCGCGCGGCAGCGCCTGCGCGAACGGCGGCACGTAGGCGCCGCCGAGACCATCGCGGCCGGTGGCCAGCACCACGCGGCGCGCCAGCACGGTGCGCGCGCCGGCGGGCGTGCGCAGTTCCAGCGCCACCAGCCCGTCGGCGCGCGGCAGCACGCGCGTCACGTCGTGCCCGTTGCGGATGTCGAGGCCCAGCACGCGGCGGTACCAGCGCAGGTAGTCCATCCATTGCAGGCGCGGGATCTTGTCGAGCGCCTCCCACGCCGCCGCGCCGGACTGCGCCTCGAACCACGCGCGGAAGGTCAGCGCGGGCAGGCCGAGCGCGGGGCCGGTGAGCTGCTTGGGCGAGCGCAGCGTCTCCATGCGCGCGGTGGTGGCCCACGGGCCTTCGAAGCCCTCGGGAGAACGGTCGAAGATGCGCGCGCCGAGGCCGAGGTGCCCGAGCGTGGCGGCGGCGGCCATGCCGGCCATGCCGCCGCCGATCACGGCGACGTCCAGCACCGGCTGGCCCTCGTGCGTGCGCGGCGGGCTCCAGGGCCTGGCGGGCAGTTCCAGCCAGGCCAGGTCCTGGCGCAGGCGGGCTTCGAGCGCGGCCAGGCCTTCGGCGCTGGCGGCGGGGAGTGTGGTCAGGGTCATGATGGGTCGGTCTCTGTGTCGTCCGGCATGCCGGCGGCGCCGTAGAGCGCCTGCAGCAGCGCGCCGTGCTGCCCGGGGCCGCGCTGGGTGAAGTCGGGCAATAGCGCGCGCGCCGCGGCGGCCAGCGCGTCGATCAGCGCCAGCACCGCCGTGCTGGCCGGGCGGCCTTGCGGCGTGATCACGCCGAAATAGAACGGGATGTCGGCGTCGATCGGGCGCACCACGATGTCGGCCAGCGGCACGCCGCGCGCCGTCACCGGCTCCAGCACGGCGATGCCGAGGCCCGCGCGCACCGAGGTCAGCGCGTTGAACGACGAGTTGGTGTTGATCAGCGCGGCCGGCTTCACGCCCGCGCGGGCCAGGCCCTCGTCGAGGCGGCGGCGCAGCCGGTAGGGGTTGTGCATGGTGACGATGCGCCGGCCGCTGCATGCCGCCAGCGGGATGGTGGCGAGCGCGGCGAGCGGGTCGTCGGCGCGCACCGCGGCCACGCAGGCGGCCTGCCCGATCCAGTGCACGGTCACGCCGGGATGCTCCAGCGGCAGGCTGGTCACGCCGATCTCGGCGGCGCCGGTCAGCACCGCGTGCACCACCTTCTCGGGGAACAGGCTGTCGATATGGATCTGGCTGGACTGGCCGGCCACGCCGCGCTCGCCGCCCGCGCTGTCCTCGCGGTCGCGCGCATGGTCCGGCTGGCGCCCGGCCAGCGCCAGCGGCAGCAGCCCGGCCGCCAGCGACGGGGTGGCGGCGATATGGAGCGGGCGGTGTTCGTCGCGCGCGATCTCGTCGGCGCGCGCGCGGATCTGCTTGAGGCCCACCAGCGCGTGCTCCACCTCCTCGTACAGCAGGAAGCCGCGTTCGGTCGGCGTCACGCGCGGGCCGCTGCGCACGAACAGCGCGAAGCCGATCTCCGCCTCCAGTTCCTGGATCAGCCGCGTGATGACGGGCTGCGAGCGGCCCAGCAGGCGGCCCGCGGCGGTGACGCTGCCGCTGGTGACGACTGCCGCGAAGGCTTCGAGTTGCCGGATTTCCATGCTGCGAGGCGGTGGGCGTGGCCTGCCGATGTATGCGATTATGGAATTCTCTGCCATCTAGTATTCTGATTGCAAATACTATTTTTGCATTCCATCATGCCACGCCGCATGGAACCGGCAGGCGCCGGGGCCAGCACGTATCATGCAAGGCACAGGCGCCAACCCCCGCGCGGCGCCGCTCAGGACAGTCCCGTTGACACAGGCACCACGCAGCGCCCGCGCAGGCCCATTCCATCCGTCGCGCCCCTGGCTGGCGCTGGCCCTGTGCTGGGCGCTGGCGTGGCTGGCCGCGCCGGCGCAGGCCGACACCCTGCGCATCGGCTCCAAGCGCTTCACCGAGTCCTACATCCTCGGCGAGATCCTGACGCTGACCGCGGCCCCGCACGCCAGCGTGCAGAACACGCCGGGCCTGGGCAACACGGCCATCGTGTTCGAGGCGCTCAAGTCCGGCAGCATCGACCTCTACCCGGACTACACCGGCACCATTGCCGCCGAGATCCTCAAGCTGCCGCCCGGCGCCAGCCTGGAACAGATCAACCAGGCGCTGGCGCCGCTGGGGCTGGCCGCGGGCATCCGGCTCGGCTTCGACGACACCTACGCGCTGGCCATGAGCGCCGCCCGGGCGAGCCAGCTCCACATCGCCACGCTGGACGACCTGGCCGCGCACCCGGCGCTGCACCTGGGGCTGTCGCAGGAATTCCTCGGGCGCGCCGACGGCTGGCCCGGGCTGGCGCGCAGCTACCATCTGCCGCAGCGCCCGACCGGGCTGGACCATGGCGTGGCCTACGAAGCGCTGGCCAGCGGGCAGGTCGACGTGATCGACATCTATTCCACCGACGCCAAGATCCGCAAATACGGTCTGCGCGTGCTGGCCGACGACCGCCATTACTTCCCCGGCTACGAAGCCGTGGTGCTCTACCGGCGCGACGTGCCGCGGCGCTTTCCCGCCGCGTGGCAGGCGCTGACCGGGCTGGCCGGCAGGATCAGCACGGCGGACATGGTGGCGATGAACGCGGCCGCCGAGCTGGATGGCGATGCGTTCGCCACGGTGGCGCGCAATTTCCTCGCGCGCGGCATCGGCGGGGTGGTGTCGGCGGAGCGGGGCGCGCGCGCCGGGCTGGCCGGCATCCTGTTCAGCCGCGACACGCTGCGCCTGACCTGGCGCCACCTGGGGCTGGTGCTGGGCGCGGTCGGCGCGGCCACCCTGCTGGGCGTGCCGGCGGGCATCCTGGCCGCGCGGCGGCGGCGCCTGGGACCGGTGCTGCTGGCCACGGTGAGCGTGCTGCAGACGGTGCCGTCGCTGGCGCTGCTGGCGATGCTGATCCCGCTGCTGGGGCGCATCGGCGTGTGGCCGGCGCTGGTGGCGCTGTTCCTCTACGCGCTGCTGCCCATCGTCGGCAACACGCTGACCGGCCTGCGGCAGGTGCCGGCCGGCATGCGCGACGCGGCGCGCGCGCTGGGTTTCCGGCCCGCGCAGGTGCTGCGCCTGGTCGAGCTGCCGCTGGCCATGCCGGTGCTGCTGGCCGGCATCAAGACCGCCACCATCATCAGCGTGGGCACCGCCACCATCGCCGCCTTCGTCGGCGCGGGCGGCTACGGCGAGCGCATCGTCATGGGGCTGGCCCTGAACGACGACCGCCTGCTGATGGGCGGCGCGATCCCCGCCGCCGCGCTGGCGCTGGTGGCGCAGGGCGGCTTCGCGCTGGCCGAGCACTACCTCGGGCGGCACGGCCGCGCCGGCTAGCGCGACAACTGCGCCCTGGCCAGCGCGCCGAGCGTCACCACCGCGTTTTCCACGGCCTCGCTCCACAGGTGGCCATAGTTCAGGCGGATGCAGTTGCGGTAGCCCTGCCGCGCGGAGAAGATCGGCCCGGGCGCGATGCCGATGCCGTGCTCCAGCGCCGCGCGGTGCAGCGCCAGCGCGTCGAAGCCCTCGGGAAACTCCACCCACAGGAAATAACCGCCGTCCGGCTGCGAGACCCGCACCGAGTCCGGGAAATGCCGGCCGATGGCCGCGATCAGCTGCCCCTGCTGCATCTCCAGCACATGGCGCAGGCGCCGCAGGTGCTTGTCGTAGCCGCCGTGCTGCAGGTATTCGGCCAGCGCCACCTGGGTCGGCACGCCGGCCGACAGCGTGGTCATCAGGCGCAGCCGCTGGATGGCGTCGCCGAAGCGGCCCGGCGCCACCCAGCCCACGCGGAAGCCCGGCGCCAGCGTCTTGGAAAACGAGCTGCAATGCATCACCAGCCCTTCCTGGTCGAAGGCCTTGGCGGGCAGGGGGCAGCGGTTGCCGAAATACAGCTCGCCATACACGTCGTCCTCGATCAGCGGCACGCGGTGGCGCGCCAGCAGCTCCACCAGCGCCTGCTTGCGCGCCTCCGGCATGCTGGCGCCGAGCGGGTTCTGGAACTGCGTCATGAACCAGCAGGCCTTGATCGGGTGGCGTTCGAGCGCGTTCTCCAGCGCGTCGAGGTCGATGCCCTCGCGCGAATCCACCGGGATCTCCACCGCGCGCAGGCGCAGGCGCTCAAGCGCCTGCAGCGAGGCGTAGAAGCCCGGCGACTCGATCGCCACCACGTCGCCGGGCTCGGTCACGGCCATCAGGCACAGGTTGAGCGCCTCCAGCGCGCCGCTGGTGACGATGATCTCTTCGGTGGGCTGCGGCGCGCCCGCGCCGAGGTAGCGCAGCCCGATCTGCTGGCGCAGCGCGAGGTGCCCGGCCGCCATGTCGCTGACCGAATACCACGGATCGAGCTCGCGGCCCGCGCGCGCCAGCGACTTGCCCAG
>NZ_AQPL01000376.1:0-626 GCF_000395345.1 Cupriavidus sp. WS
CGCGCGCGCCAGCGACTTGCCCAGCCGCTCCCACGGGAACAGCTCCGGCGAAGGGAAGGCCGAGCCGAGCTGGATCAGCCGCGGGTCGCGCGCGGCGTCCAGCACCGAGAAGACCAGCTTGGAGATGTCGACGTCGGTGGAGACCTGCTGGGTGCGCCGCACCACCGGCTGGGGCAGCGGCAGCGTGCGCCCGACCGGCCCGGTCACGTAGTAGCCCGAGCGCTCGCGCGCGCGCACCAGCCCGCGCTCTTCCAGCCGGTAGTAGGCCTGGAACGCGGTGGCGGGACTCACGCTGTACTGCGCCACGGTCTTGCGGATGGACGGCATCTTGGTGCCGGGCGGCAGGCTGCCGTTGCGGATGTCCCTGGCCAGCGTTTCCGCCAGTTCTTCGTAGCGTTTCATGGGCGGGCGGGCCGGGCGCGCGGACCGGCAATCGAACTGATACGCAAAATTATCGCCGATCTGATGCTGTTATTGCTTGCCGGCTGCGGCGATAATCGCCACTGGCCCGCAGAGGCTTGGCTTCCGCTCCTCCCCGGCGGCACCGACAACAAGAAAACGACGACATGAGCGACGACCTGAGCCTATCCCCCGGGCGGCCTGCCGCTGCCGATGGTTTTGCCCGC
>NZ_AQPL01000377.1:0-15502 GCF_000395345.1 Cupriavidus sp. WS
TAGCCGCGGTCGAACTGCATGCCCTCCACCACTTCGAGCTCGTCGCCGAGCGACTTGCCGTCTTCCACGGTGATCACGCCTTCCTTGCCCACGCGGTCGATGGCCTCGGCGATGCGCTCGCCGATGGCGCTCTCGCCGTTGGCCGAGATGGTGCCCACCTGCGCGATCTCGCGGCTGGTGGTGGTCGGCTTGCTGATGCGGCGCAGCTCCTCGATGGCCACCGCCACCGCCTTGTCGATGCCGCGCTTGAGGTCCTGCGGGTTCAGGCCCGCCGCCACGTACTTGACGCCTTCGCGCACGATGGCCTGCGCCAGCACGGTGGCGGTGGTGGTGCCGTCGCCGGCGTTGTCGCTGGTGCGCGAGGCCACTTCCTTGACCAGTTGCGCGCCCACGTTCTGCAGCTTGTCCTGCAGCTCGATCTCCTTGGCCACGGACACGCCGTCCTTGGTCACCGTGGGGCTGCCGAAGCTGCGCTCCAGCACCACGTTGCGGCCCTTGGGGCCGAGCGTGACCTTGACCGCGTCGGCGAGGATGTTGACGCCCTCCACCACCTTCGCGCGCGCCACGTCGCTGAACACTACGTCTTTCGCTGCCATTGCTGTTGTTCCTGTGTCGTTGTCTGTCGGTCGGGTTGCGGTGCGGCCGCGCTTTCAGCGCTCGACCACGGCGACGATGTCTTCCTCGCGCAGCACCAGCACCTCCTCGCCGTCCACCTTGACGCCCTGCCCGGCGTACTTGCCGAACAGCACGCGGTCGCCCACGCGCAGGTCGGGCGCGATGCGCTCGCCGGCGTCGTTGCGCCGGCCCGGGCCGACCGCGATCACTTCTCCCTGGTCGGGCTTCTCGGCGGCGCTGTCGGGGATCACGATGCCGGACGCGGTGCGGGTTTCGTTGTCGGACCGCTTGACGAGGACGCGGTCATGCAGGGGACGAAGGCTCATGCTGGCTCCTGGAGAGGAAAATGGATTCGGGCCGGGGCGGCGCGCGCTGCTGTCAGTGCTGCCAGTCAGCACTCGGCGCCGGCGAGTGCCAAGTATAGGAACGCGCCACCGCGGCCTCCAACTGCTTGTTTCGCATTTCCTTATCAGCGCCGGCGGGCGCGCGCGTCAGAGATCGAAATGGCAGGCCACGCGGTGCGTGGCGCCGGCCGCGCGCAGCGCCGGCTGCTGCTCGCGGCAGCGCGGCGCGGCGTGCGGGCAGCGCGACTGGTAGCGGCAGCCCCGCGGCAGCGCGATCGGCGAGGGGATCTCCGCCACCGCCGCGCCAGCTTGCGCGACGCTGTCCACGCGGCTCTCGCTGGACGCCATCAGCGCGCGCGTATAGGGATGCCGCGGACGCAGCAGGATGTCGTCGCGGCTGCCCAGCTCCACGAACTCGCCCAGATAGAGCACGCCGATCTGGCTGCTCATGCAGGCCACCACGGCGAGGTCGTGCGAGATCAGCACGTAGGTCAGCCCCTGCTGCCGCTGGAGGTCCTTGAGCAGGTTGAGGATCTGCGCCTGGATGGAGACGTCGAGCGCCGACACCGGCTCGTCCAGCACCAGCGCGCGCGGCGCCAGGCCCAGCGCGCGCGCGATCGCCACGCGCTGGCGCTGGCCGCCGCTGAGCTCGTTGGGAAAGCGCCGCGCCAGCGCCGGCGCCAGGCCGACCGACTGCAGCAGCGCGTCCACGCGCGCCGCCAGCGCGGGCCCCTTCGCCAGGCCGTGGATGCGCATCGGCTCGGACACGATGTCGCCGATCCGCATCAGCGGGTTCAGCGAGGCATAGGGGTCCTGCAGCACGGGCTGCACCAGCCGGTGGAAAGCCTTGCGCTGGCGCGCCGTGCGCGTGGCCAGCGGCGCGCCGTCCACGTACACGCGCCCGCCGCTGGTCGGCTCGGCCGCCAGCAGCAGGCGCGCCAGCGTGCTCTTGCCCGAGCCGGACTCGCCCACCAGCCCGAAGGTGGTGCCGGCCGGCACCGCGAAATCCACGCCGGCCACGGCATGCAGGGTCTTGCCCTTGCCGAACAGGCCGCGGCGCACCTGGTACTGCTTGCGCAGGTCCTCCGCGCGCAGGAATGCGGCGGCGGTGCTCATGCGGCCTCCTGCGCGGCGGGCGGGTTGGGAACGGGCTGCGCCACCGCATCGTGCGCATCGGGCGCGCCGGACGCATACGCCACCTCGGCGCGCCGCACGGCGTGCCAGCAGGCCACGCGGCGCAGGCCACCATCGCCACCATCGCCATGGTCCCACTCGAACCAGTTCGGGTAGGCGGCGTGGCAGCGCGCGGCGGCTTCGGGGCAGCGCGGCGCGAAGCGGCAGCCGGCGGCCCAGTCGCGCGGCAGCGGCGGCGTGCCGGGGATGGTCCGCAGCGGCGCGTCGCCGCCGGCCAGCGACGGCATGGCGCGCAGCAGGCCCTCGGTGTACGGATGCACGGGATGCGCGAACACGTCGGCGATCGGGCCCTGCTCCACGATGCGGCCCGCGTACATGATGGCCACGTCGTCGCAGAACTGCGCGGCCAGTTGCAGGTCGTGCGTGATGAACACGATGGTCATGCCGCGCGTGGCCTGCAGATCCTTGAGCAGGCCCAGGATCTGCATCTGCACGGTCACGTCCAGCGCCGTGGTGGGCTCGTCGCAGATCAGCAGGTCCGGCGAGCAGGCGATGTTGATGGCGATGGACACGCGCTGGCGCATGCCGCCGCTGAACTGGAACGGATAGCTGTCCAGCCGCTGCGCGGCGGCCGGAATCCGCACCGCCTCCAGCGCCTCGATGCTCAGGCGGCGCAGTTCCTTGCGGTCGGTCACGCCGTGGTGCCAGCGGAACACTTCGCCGACCTGCTCGCCGATGGTCAGCAGCGGGTTGAGCGAGGTCATGGCGTCCTGCAGCACCATGCCGATCTGGCGGCCGCGCACCTTGCGCAGCTCGCGCGCCGGCAGGCGCAGCAGGTCGCGGCCGCGGAACAGCACCTCGCCGGCCACCGCCCTGCCGTTGGCCGGCAGCAGGCCGAGCATGGAGGCGCAGGTCATGCTCTTGCCCGAGCCGGACTCGCCCACCAGCGCCAGCACCCGGCCCTTGCGCACCGCCAGGCTGACCTGGTCGACCGCGGTGATGGTGCCGTTGCGGGTAATCAGTTGCGTGGTCAGGCCACGCGCTTCCAGCAGGATGTCCATGCGGGTCTCGCTCACCAGGTCTCGGGAATCACGGGGTTGAGTCTCTCGCGCAGCGCGTCGCCGAGCAGATTGACGGCCAGCACGGTGGCGATCAGCACCGCCCCCGGCATCACGCAGACCCACCACGCGGTGCTGAGCTGGCCGCGGCCTTCGGCGATCATCGAGCCCCAGGACGCCGCCGGCGGCTGCACGCCCAGCCCCAGGAAGCTCATGGTGGCTTCCAGGATGATCACGCTGCCCAGGTCCAGCGTGGCCAGCACCACGAAGATGCCGGCGATGCCCGGCACGATGTGGCGCAGCATCACCCACGCCGGGCCGGCGCCGGCCAGCCGCGCCAGCAGCACGTACTCGCGCGACTTCAGCGACAGCACCTCGCCGCGCGTGATGCGGGCGAAGCGCGCCCAGTTGGCCAGCGTCAGCACCGCCACCAGGTTGCCCATGTCCACGCCGATCACGCCGGCCAGCACCAGCGCCAGGATCACCGCCGGAAACGCCAGCTGCATGTCGGTCAGGCGCATGATGGCGGCGTCGGCCGCGCCGCCTACATAGCCGGCCACCACGCCCAGCAGCGTGCCGAGCACGCCCGCCAGCGTGACCACGGTCAGCGCGATGGCCAGCGACACGCGCGCGCCGTGGATCACGCGCGAGAGAATGTCGCGGCCAAGCTGGTCGGTGCCCATCCAGTGCGCCGCCGACGGCGCCTGGAAGGTGTCGGACAGCGAGATGGCGACCGGGTCGAACGGCGACAGCCACTGCGCCAGCACGGCGCAGGCGCACACCGCCAGCACGATGGCCAGCGCGGCCCGGCGCTGCGCGCGCGCCAGCCGCCGGCTGGAGCGCGCCGGCGCCGGGCCGGCCAGCACGGGTTCGGCCGGTATTTCGCGGATGGCGGGACGGATGGCGGGATGGGCGCGGACAAGGTCAGGCATAGCGGATGCGGGGATCGATCACGGCATAGAGCAGGTCCACCGCGAGGTTGACCGCGGCGAACACCAGCGCGGCCACCGTCACGGCGGCCTGCACGACCGTGTAGTCGAGATTGTTGATGGAATCGAGCAGCAGTTGCCCCACGCCGGGCCAGGCGAACACCACTTCCACCGAGACCGCGCCGCCCAGCAGCACGCCGAACTGCAGCGAAACGAAGGTGATCACCGGCAGGATGGCGTTGCGCAGCGCGTGGCGCAGCACGATCACGTGCTCCGGCACGCCCTTGATGCGGGCGAACTTGACGTACTCCGAATGCAGCACCGTGGTCATGCTCGACAGCGTCAGCCGCGCCACGCCGGCCGCCGCGTACCAGCCCAGCGCGAACATGGGCAGGATCAGGTGCGAGACGGTGCCGTAGCCGCCGGTGGGAAACCAGCCGAACTGCAGCGAGAACACCTTGACGAACACCAGGCTGAAGAAGAACGGCGGCGCCGCCTGCCCGAGCACGGTGAAGACCCGCGCGCACTGGTCCGCCACGCCGTCCGGCCACAGCGCCGAGGCCACGCCCAGCGGCAGGCCGATCAGCACCGCCACGGCCAGCGCCGCCACCGCCAGCAGCAGCGTGGGCAGCAGCGCCTGCGCCACCACGCCCAGCGCCGGGCGCGAGAAGCGGTAGGAGGTGCCGAAGTCGCCGTGCGCCAGGTCCGCCACGAAGGCGGCGAACTGCACCGGCAGCGGGCGGTCCAGCCCCATCTGCTCGCGCAGCACCTGGCGGTCGGCCTCGGTGGCTTCCGGCGGCAGCATCAGGTGGGTGGGGTCGCCGATGGCGCGCACCACCGTGAAGATCACGGCGATCACCAGGAAGACCGTCAGCGCGGACTGGCCGATGCGCCGGAGAAGATAGTTCAGCATGGCAGCTCCCGGCCTACTTCCAGGCCACCTCGCGGAAGTTCAGGCTCCAGCCCGCCACCTGCGGCTTCCAGCCGAGCTGGGGGTCCTGCACGTAGAGCACCTTGGGCTCGGCCAGCAGCACCGCCTGGCCGTCGTCGCGCGTGATCTGCAGCACCTGCCGGAAGATCGCCTCGCGGCGCGCGCGGTCGGCCTCGCCGTCCACCTGCGCCACCAGCTTTTCCACCTCCGGGTTGGTGTAGTCCGACCATGTGCCGTCCCTGGTGGCCGCGCCGCCGATCACGTGGATCGGGTCGTAGATGGCGTTGCCGAAGCCCATCACCACCAGCGGCCCGCTCTGGTGCGTGTTGTTGAGCCGGTTGTAGGCGATCGAGTCGATCACCTTGATCTGCGTGCGCACGCCCACCTGGCCCCAGTACGCGGCCAGCGTCTCGCAGACCGCGCGCGGCTGGTTGCTCGGGCAGGTCAGGCTGGTGTCGAAGCCCTTGGCGTAGCCGGCCTGGGCCAGCAACTGGCGCGCGCGGGCGGCATCGAACGCGAACGGCTTGAGCGCCGGGTTGCTGCCATACGGGTAGCTGGAGGGAATCAGCGCGTTGAGCTCGGCCGCCTGCCCGCGCAGCACGCTGGCGATCAGCGCCTTCTTGTCGACCGCGTAGTTGAGCGCCAGCCGCACTTCGCGCCGGGCCAGCGGCGAAGCCGGATCGCTGGCGTAGATGCGGATGTGCAGCGGGCTGCCGCCGTCCACCACCTCGGCGGCCAGGCCCTTGTTGGCCGCCAGCCGCTCCAGGTCGGTCGGCGCCACCTCGGTGGCCAGGTCGATCTCGCCGGCCAGCAGCGCGCTGGCGCGGCTGCTGGGCTCGGGGATGACCTTGTAGACCAGCCGCGCGGCGCCGGGCGGTTTGCCCCAGAAGCCGTCGAAGCGCTCGAACACCAGCTCGCGCCCGACCTGGTTCTGCACGATCTTCCACGGCCCGGTGCCCACCGGCGCCTGGCCGAAGGCCTCGGCATTCGGCAGCCCCTGCACGTACTTGCGCGGCACCACGTAGAGGTAGCCGGCCAGCTTGTTGAGAAAGGCGCCGTCCTTCTTCTTGAGCCGGAATACCACGGTGTGCGCGTCCTTGACCGTGGTGGACTCCACCACCGGCGCGAAGAACGGCCGGCGCGTGCTCCTGGTCTCGGGCTGCAGCACGCGGTCCATCGAGAACTTCACGTCGTCGGCGGAAAACGCGTCGCCGTTGTGGAACTTCACGCCCGCGCGCAGGCGGAAGGTCCAGACCAGGCCGTCGGCGCTGATCTCGTAGCCGGTGGCCAGGCGCGGCTCCAGGTTGCCCTGGCGGTCGAAGCCGTACAGCGAATCGAAGGCGTTCCACGCGTACTTGGCCGATTCGATGCTGGGCGGAATCAGCGGATCGAGGTTGGCCGGCAGCGCCGTGATGGCCACCACCACGGTCTGCCGGTCGACGGCGGGCTTGCCGTTGATGGCCGCCGCCGGCGTGGCGCAGCCCCAGGCCAGCGCCGCGGCCGCGGCGGAGAGCGCGGCCTTGCGGCGATGCGGGTTGCGGGCGGGGATGGTGCGGGTCTCGTAGGTCATGGCGAATCTCATTTCCAGGTCACCTGGCGGAAGTTCAGGCTCCAGCCGGCGATCTGCGGCGACCACTGCAGCGCGGCGTCGGCCACGTAGTTCAGTTGCGACTCGGCGATCAGCACGGCCTGGCCGTCGTCGCGCGCGAGCTTGAGCAGGCGGCTGAAGATCTCGGTGCGGCGCGCCGGGTCGTTGACGCCCTCCACCTCGTCGATCAGCGCCTGCACGGCGGGATTGTCGTAATCGGCCCAGGTGCCGTCCCTGGCGATGGAGCCGCCCACCACGTGGATCGGGTCGTAGATGGCATTGCCGAAGTGCGACAGGAACAGCGGGCCGCTCTGGTGCGTGTTGTTCAGGCGGTTGGAGGCGGTGGACTCGATCAGCCGGATCTGCGCCTTCACGCCCACCTGCGCCCAGTAGGCGGCGATGGCCTCGCAGAAGGCGCGCTCGAAGGTCGGCGTGGTGCACATCAGGCTGGTGGCGAAGCCCTGCGGATAACCCGCCTCGGCCAGCAGCCTGCGGGCCAGCGACGGATCGTAGGCGAACGGCTTCAGGCCCTTGTTGGGATCGGTCGGGTAGCTGTCCGGGATGTGCGAGCGCAGCGGCGCGGCGCGCCCGCGGAACACGTTCTTGATCAGCGCGTCCTTGTCGATCGCGTAGTTCAGCGCGAGCCGCACCTGCGGCTTCGACAGCGGCGTCTTCGGGTCGTTGGCGTACACGCGCACGAACACCGGGCTGCCGCCGGGCACCGACAGGCTGCGCAGGCCCGGGCTGGCCTGCAGGCGCTCCACCTCGGTGGGCGCGATGTCGGTGGCCAGGTCGACCTCGCCGGCCAGCAGCGCGTTGACGCGGCTGCTGGCCTCGGGCACGAAGCGGTAGACGATGCGGTTAACCCGGGGCGCTTCGCCCCAGAACTGCGCGAAGCGCTGCAGCTCCAGCGACTGGCCGATCTGGTACGACACCACGCGGTACGGGCCGGTGCCCACCGGCTGCCGCGCGAACGCCTCGGGCAAGCCCAGGCCGCGCGTATAGGCCTCGGGCACCACGTACAGGTAGCCGGCCACCTTGTTGAGGAACGCGCCGTCCTTGCGGCGCAGGCGGATCACCACGGTGCTGTCGTCGGGCGCCTGCACGCTCTCCACCGCGTTGACGAAGAACGGCCGGCGCGTGCTCTTGGTGGCCGGGTCGAGGATGCGCTCCAGCGAATACTTCACGTCGCGCGCGCTCAGGCTGTCGCCGTTGTGGAACCTGACGCCCTTGCGGATGGTGAAGGTAAACACCAGGCCGTCCTCGCTGATCTTGTACGCGGTGGCCAGGCGCGGCTCCAGGTTGCCCTTCACGTCGAAGCCGTAAGGCGTGTCGAACACGTTCCAGGCGTACTTGGCCGAATCCACGCTGGGCGCCACCTGCGGGTCCAGGTTGCCGGGGCCGGACGCCAGCGCCACCACCAGCGTCTGCCGGTCGACGGCGGGCTTGCCGCCCACGGCATGGGCCGCGCCGGCCGACAGCGCCAGGCAGGCGGCGGCCGCACAGGTCATTCGCAAAACAGCCTTCATGAAGCAGGTCCCTCTCTCTCGGTTGGATGGTCTCGGACGGATGGTCTCGGATGGATGACGGGTTCACGCCGCGGCGCGCACCGGCGCGCGCGACACCGCGTGCCGCGCGGCGATGCGCCCGCCCACCAGGCACTCGGCCAGGTTGCCGCCGGCCATGTACAGATGGCCGAACGCGCTGCCCAGCTCGCCGGCCGCGTACAGGCCCTCGATGGCGCGCCCGCGCACGTCCAGCACGCGCTGGCTGGCGTCGTGCACGGGGCCGCCCTGGGTGTTGATCACCAGCGGCCACACCGGCGCGGCGTAGAACGGCGCGCGCGCCAGCGGCCGCATGGTGGCGGGCGGGCGGCCGAACGCCGCGTCATGGCCGTCCGCGCAGGCCGCGTTCCACGCCTGCGCGGTGTCCGCCAGCGCCGGCGCGGGCACGCCGGTCAGCGCCGCCAGTTCGGCCAGCGAGCCGGCCTCGCGGAAGATGCCCAGCGCCAGCTCGCGGCGGTTGTCCGCGCTCCAGGCGAAGTCCTGCCGCGCGTCGTGCGCGACCAGGCGGCCGAGCGGATACATGGCGAAGCCGTCGGCGTCCAGCACCATCAGCGCGGGCAGGCGCGTGTTGCCGCCGTGGTTGCCGTCGAGGTGGGAGAAATGGCGCACGCCGGTGTCGCCCGGATACGGCTCGTATTCGTTGGCGAAGCGCCGGCCGCGCTGGTCCACCAGGATCCACGGCATCACCGGCAGGTGCGCGGTCGGCAGCCCCGGCGTCCACATCGGGAAGTTCTTGACGTAGAGGCCGTACGGAAACGCCGGGTCCGGATGGCGGAAGCCGTAGGGCCCGTGGAAATGCCACATGTGCCACAGATCCGCGCCGAGCTCCTGCGCCATGCGGATGCCGTCGCCGGTATTGCCGAGGAAGCTGCCGTTGAGCACCCGCGCCGGCTCCAGCCAGTCGCTCTGCATGCGCGCGTTGGCCTCGAAGCCGCCGCAGGCCAGGATCACGCCCTGCCGCGCGTGCACCGACAGGCTGCCGTGCGCGTCCTCCAGTTCGGCGCCGCGCACCACGCCGGCGGCGTCGCGCGCGAGCCGCGCCACGCGCGTGGCGGTCAGCACCGACACCGGGCGGCGCTCCACGTGCGCCTGCAGCAGCCCGAAGAAGCGCGCCCCGGCCGGCGAGACGCCGCGCACGCGCTCCGGCACCGCGTCGCGGAACGCCAGCGCGGCGGGCAGCGCCTGCACCTCGGCATAGCCGAGCGCCTCGAAGCCCTCGAACGGATAATTGCCGGGCGCCGGGCGCACCGCCAGCTCGGCGCCGATGTCGCGCGCCAGCGCCGCCAGCCAGGCGGGAAACTCGCGCATGCCGGTGGCCAGCGCGCGCAGCACGTCGTCGGGCGTGCGGCCGCCGCAGGTGTGGCGCAGGTAGGACAGCGCCGCGTCCGCGTCGAAGGCCATGCGCGCGCCGCCCGCGGACACCACCGACAGGCCGCCCGGCCACGGCATTTTCTCCACCAGCAGCACCGCCGCGCCGGCGTCCGCTGCCTCGATGGCCGCCGCCGCGCCGGCCGCGCCATAGCCGGCCACCAGCACGTCGCACGCCAGACTGCGCGCGCTCATCGCTGGCGCGTGGAGTCGAACGCCTGGCCCAGCGCGGCCGCGCCGATGGTCTGGTGCGTGCGGTCGTGGCCCACGTGCAGGATGTGGGTCTTGAGGTCGCGGATCAGCCGGCCCAGCGGATGCTCGTCGAACAGCGCGGTGGAGCCGGTCAGGCGCCCGAGCGTGTCGGCCGCCAGCACGGCGGCCTGCGCGCAGGTGGACTTGGCCGCCATCGAGACCAGCTCGGCGTGCGGCACGTCCGGCTGCCGCCACGCGGCGATGGCGTGGTCCAGCGCCGCGGCGGCGGCCCGCAGCGCCGCCACCACCTCGCCCACGTGGGCCTGCACGAACGGGTCGGCCAGCCGCTCCGGGAACTGCCGCAGCCAGGCCAGCGACCACTGCAGGATGCCTTCGCCCATGCCCAGGTAGTTGGCCGTGAAGCCGAGGTGGAAGCGGCCCTGCCAGCGCCCGCGGATGTATTCGCCGGGCCGGCCCAGCACGTGGCTGGCCGGCACCCTGACCTGCTCCAGCCGGATCTGCGGGCTGGCCGCCACGCGCATGCCGCTGGGCGCGTACCAGTGGTCGTCCTGCGACACGCCGGGCATGCCGGGCTCGACGATCACCATCTGGTGGCTGGCGGCCATGCCGCCGGCGGCGTCGGCGCCGTCCAGCGAGGTGAAGACGATGCCGTAGCCGCGCGCCACGCCATTGGTGGCGTATTGCTTGCGGCCCTGCACGCGCAGCCCGCCCGGCTCCGGCGTGGCGGTGGTCTGGAAGCGCGCCGCGCCCGGCGCCAGGCCCGGCTCGCTGCCGATGAAGGAGAACAGCGACAGCGCATGCCGCAGCGGCGCCAGGAAGCGCGCGTGCTGCTCCGGCGTGCCGGCCTCCAGCACGGTCCACACCGCGTGGTTGTGCACTTGCAGGCAATGCGCCGTGCCGGGCGACACGCGCGCCACCGCGCGGATCGCCTGCAGATAGGTGGCGGCCGAGTCGGTGCCCAGGCGGCTGTCGCCGCCGCCGAGCGCCGCGGGCAGGGTCAGGCGCAGCCAGCCGGCCTCATGCAGCTCGCGCAGGTTTTCCAGCGGCAGCGCGGCGGCCTCGTGCAGCGCGCGTTCGCGCGGCGCGAAGCGCGCCTGCGCCAACCGGCTCAGCGCCGCCAGATCCGGCTGGCGCGGCGGGGCATCGGGCGAGGCCCCGGACGGAACAGCGGACGGGCCGGCGGCGCGGGCGGGATCGGTTTCCAGAACGGCGGACATGGAGGGGCGTCTTCTTCGATGCGGTTGCCGGGCGGCAGGCTTGGCGTCCGGGCTGGCTGGCGGGCCGCCGCCATCCAGCGCGCGCCGCCGCCAAAGCGCGGCGCGGCAAGCGAGGAGGGGCGCGCCGATGGCCGGTCGGGCGGCCATGCGGCTCAGTCATGGACAGGCATTGTGCGAATTCCCGCCACGCGCGACAAAGACCGATTTCTCATATGCATGGAAATGCGCGCGGATAACCAAATGCGGAAATCGCGCTTCGGCCGCGGCCGCGGATTGATTACCCTGTCGGCTCCCGGCACCGCGCGCAGGCACGATCGCATGCACGGCCGTGCCGGCGCTTTGTCCGCGCTTTTTCCCGAGCGTCTTCCTCGCTTCTCCACGTGTCCGCACGCCTTGCCCGTCCCGTTGCGCCATGAGCAAAGACATCCGACTCAACGCCTTCGCGCTGGCCGCGCCGTCCCATCTGTCGATGGGCCTGTGGCGCCATCCGCGCGACCGCTCGCTGGACTACAACACGCTGTCCTACTGGACCGACCTGGCCCGCATCGCCGAGGACGGCAAGTTCGACGCGGTGTTCCTCGCCGACGGCATCAGCCTGTACGACGTGTACAAGGGCAGCGCCGACACCGCCATCCGCCGCGCCGTGCAGTTCCCGCGGCTGGACCCGATCCTGCTGGTCTCGGCGATGGCGCACGTGACGCGGCACCTGGGCTTCGGCATCACCAGCAGCGTCACCTACGAGCCGCCCTACCTGTTCGCGCGCCGCATGAGCACGCTGGACCATGTCACCGGCGGGCGCGTGGGCTGGAACATCGTCACCAGCTTCGGCGACAGCGGCACCCGGGCGCTCAACGGCAACGCCGCGCGCGCCCATGACGACCGCTACGACGTGGCCGACGAATACATGTCGCTGGTCTACAAATACTGGGAAGGCAGTTGGGAGGACGAAGCCGTGCTGCGCGACCGCGCGCAGGGCATCTTCGCCGACCCGGCGCGCATCCACCAGGTGCGCCACGAAGGCGAGTTCTTCCGCAGCGAGGGCATCCACATCTGCGAGCCCTCGCCGCAGCGCACGCCGCTGCTGTTCCAGGCCGGCACCTCCGCGCGCGGCAAGGCCTTCGCGGCGCAGCACGCCGAATGCGTGTTCATCTCCGCGCCCAGCAAGAAAGTGGTCAAGGACGCGGTGGACGACCTGCGCCGGCGCGCCGTGCAGGCCGGCCGCCATGCCAGCGACATCAAGGTGTTCCTGTCGCTGACCGCGATCCCCGCCGCCACCGACGAGCTGGCCCGCGCCAAGTACCAGGACTACCTGCAATACGCCTGCCCCGAAGGCGCCGCCGCGCTGTTCTCGCGCTGGGCCGGCATCGACCTGTCGCGCTACGCGCTGGACGACCCCATCGAGTACATCGACTCCAACCACATGCAGTCGGTGGTGAACAACTACACGCGCGCCGACCCGGAGCGCGTCTGGACCTTCCGCGAGATCCTCGCGCGCGTGGCCATCGGCGGCGGCAGCGCCAGCCTGCTGGTGGGCGCACCCGCCACCATCGCCGACGGCATGCAGGAGTGGGTCGACGAGACCGGCGTGGACGGCTTCAACCTCGGCTACGCGGTCGCGCACGAGAGCTTCCGCGACTTCGTCGACCTGGTGGTGCCGGAGTTGCAGCGCCGCGGCGTCTACAAGCGCGACTACGCGCCGGGCACACTGCGCGAGAAGCTCTACGGCCAGGGCCAGGCGCGCCTGCCGGACAGCCACCCGGCCAGCCGCCACCGCCACGGCGCGGACGCGCCATCCACCGCGCCGTCAGCCACGCCTTCCGCCGCACCTTCCGCCGCCCCCTCAACCACCGCCGGCCCCGCCGCGCCCGCACCGCACGTCACCGCACCGTGAGCAAAGAAATCCGCATCAACGCCTTCGTCACCTTCGCCCCCAGCCACCTGTCGCCGGGCCTGTGGAAGCATCCGCGCGACACCTCGCTGCAGTACCACACCCTCGCCTACTGGACCGAGCTGGCCCGCATCGCCGAGCGCGGCTTCTACGACGCGCTGTTCTGGGCCGACGGCATCAGCACCTACAACGTCTACGGCGGCTCGCACGATCCCGCCATCCGCGGCGCGCTGCAGTTCCCGCGGCTCGACCCGCTGCTGCTGGTCTCCGCGCTGGCGCAGGTCACCACGCACCTGGGCTTCGCCGTCACCAGCAGCACCACCTACGAGCCGCCGTACCAGTTCGCGCGGCGCATGTCCACGCTGGACCACCTGACCGGCGGGCGCGTGGGATGGAACATCGTCACCAGCTTCGGCAACACCGGCACCCGCGCGGTGGGCCTGGGCGACGCGCGCGCGCACGACGAGCGCTACGACGTGGCCGACGAATACATGGCCCTGCTGTACAAGCTGTGGGAAGGCAGCTGGGAAGACGGCGCCGCCGTGCGCGACCGCGAGCGGCAGGTGTTCGCCGACCCGGCGCGCGTGCACGAGATCCGCCACGACGGCCAGTATTTCCACATCGAGGGCGTGCACTACAGCGAGCCCTCGCCGCAGCGCACGCCGCTGCTCTACCAGGCCGGCACCTCGGGCCGCGGCAAGGACTTCGCCGCCGCGCACGCCGAGTGCGTGTTCATCAGCGCGCCGTCGCGCAAGGTGATCCGCGACACCGTGCGGGACACGCGCCGCCGCGTGGCCGCGCAGGGCCGCGATCCGGCCTCGGTGCTGTTCTTCATGCTGCTCACGGTCATCGTCGGGCGCACCGAGGAAGAGGCGCGCGCCAAGCTGGCCGACATCGAGCAGCACGTCAGCCTCGAAGGCGCGCTCGCGCTGTTCTCGCGCTGGACCGGCGTCGACCTGGCCGGGCGCGACATCGACGCGCCGTTCACCTACGCGCAGAGCGACGGCATGCAGTCCACCGTCGAGGGCTTCACCATCGCCGACCCCGACCGGGTCTGGACCATCGGCGAGCTCGCGCGCCACAACGCCATCGGCGGCAAGGGCCCGGTGCTGGTGGGCTCGCCCGCGCAGGTGGCCGACGCGATGCAGGCCTGGATGGAAGACACCGGCGTGGACGGCTTCAACCTGAGCTACACCATCATGCCCGACTCGCACCGGGACTTCGTCGACCTGGTGGTGCCCGAACTGCAGCGCCGCGGCGTCTACAAGACCGCCTACCAGCCCGGCACCCTGCGCGAGAAACTCTACGGCCCGGGCCACGCCCGCCTGGGCAGCGAGCATGCCGCCGCGCGCTACCGCGTGCCGGCCGCCGCTGCCGGCACCGGCACCGGCATCGACACCGGCATCGACACCAGCCCGGCCGCCGCCTGACGCGCCGGGCACCCCACCCCAACTCTCTCCGACATGACACAGACCGAATTCCCGTCCGCGCCCGACACCGCCGCCCACCCGGCCCCGCAGGGCCAGCCCCTGCCCCCGGCCGGCGACGTGGCCACGCTGTTCCGGCGCGCCCAGGCGCTGCTGCCCGAGATCGGCCGCGAGGCCGCGCAGCGCGAGCAGCAGCGCGAGCTGCCGTATGCGCTGGCGCGCCAGATCGCCAACGCGGGCCTGCTGACCTTCCGCATTCCCAAGGCCTACGGCGGCCCCGGCGGCAGCATGCGCGACACCATCCGCTTCCTGATCGACCTGGCCGCCGTCGACGCCAACATCACCCAGGCCCTGCGCCCCAACTTCGGCCTCGTGGAGGCGCTGCTGTCCCGGCAGGACAACGAAGCCGAGCGCCAACTGTGGTTCGGCCGGCTGCTGGCCGGCCAGATCGTGGGCAACGCCGGCGTGGAGCGCGGCGGCAAGCACGGCGAGATCCGCGCCACCATCGTGCGCCGCGACGGCCACTATGTGGTGGACGGCACCAAGTACTACAGCACCGGCGCGCTGTACGCCGACTGGGTCAGCTCCATCGCCCTGAACGAAGACGGCAAGGAAACCCACTTCGCGGTGCCGCGCGGACGCGCCGGCATGGAACTGGTGGACGACTTCGACGCCATCGGCCAGCGCCTCACCGCCAGCGGCACCACCCGCTTCACCGGCCTGCGCGTGGCGCCGGACGAGCTGCGCCCCAGCCACTTCGCGCGCGACCGCCGCAACCCCGTGTCCCCGCTGTTCCAGTTGTTCCTGGCCGCCGCCGAAGCCGGCATCGCCCGCAACGCGCTCAACGACGCCACCTGGTTCGCCCGCAACAAGGCCCGCCCGATCAAGCACAGCTCGGCCGAGCGCTCGGTGGACGACCCCTACGTGCAGGAGACCGTCGGCCGGATCGCGGCCCTGGCCTTCGCCGCAGAAGCCGCCACGCTGCGCGCCGCCGACGCCATCGACGCCGCCTGGGCCGACCGGCTCAGCGACGCCGCGCTGACCGAGGCCTCCATCGCCGTGGCGCAGGCGCAATATTTCGCCGTCGACGCGGCCCTCAAGAGCGCGGAACTCGCGTTCGACGTGGGCGGCGCGTCTTCCTGCGACCGCCAGTACAACCTCGACCGGCACTGGCGCAACGCCCGCACCGTGGCCAACCACAACCCCCGCCAGTGGAAGGGGGGGG
>NZ_AQPL01000378.1:0-2481 GCF_000395345.1 Cupriavidus sp. WS
CCACACCCCCCGCCAGTGGAAGGCGGCGGCGGTCGGCGCGTGGCTGCTCAAGGACCAGCCGCCGCCCACCACCGGCCTGTTCTGAGGACGCCGGCCCGCGGACGTGGCCCCGGCGCCGCTGGCGCCGCTCGCGCCCCCTCCTCCTCCCCGCTTACCCCTTCCGCCGGCCGGGCTACGCGTGCCGGCGGCGGCAACCTGCGCTATTGTTCCGGGCAGCGCGGACCGCGGGACGAAATCCCTCGTCCACGGCATGGGGCGCGCCGGGTTCACTTTCTAGGGGAGCAACGCAGATGTCCGAATTCCGTTCCGAAACCGACTCGATGGGCGCCATCGACGTTCCCGCGGACCGATACTGGGGCGCGCAGACGCAGCGCTCCACCATCAATTTCCCGATCGGTGTGAGTCGGTTCCGCTGGCAACGGCCGGTCATCCGCGCGCTGGGCATCCTCAAGCGGGCCGCGGCCGAAGCCAACGCGGAGCTCGGCGAACTGCCCGGGGACATCGCCGCGCTGATCGTGCGGGCGGCCGACGAGGTCATCGCCGGCAAGCTCGACGACCACTTCCCGCTGGTGGTGTTCCAGACCGGCTCCGGCACGCAGTCGAACATGAACGCCAACGAAGTGATCTCCAACCGCGCCATCGAGATCGCCGGCGGCAAGCTCGGCAGCAAGACGCCGGTGCACGCCAACGACCACGTCAACCGCGGCCAGAGCTCCAACGACACCTTCCCCACCGCCATGCACATCGCGGTGGTGGAACAGATCCACACCAAGCTGCTGCCGGCGGTGGAAGCGCTGCGCGACACGCTCGCGGCCAAGGCCGCCGCCTACAAGGACATCGTCAAGACCGGCCGCACCCACCTGCAGGACGCCACCCCGATCACGCTCGGCCAGGAAATCAGCGCCTGGGTGGCGCAGATCGACTTCGGCCTGAACGCGGTCAGGGCCGCGCTGCCGGGCCTGCTGGAGCTGGCCATCGGCGGCACCGCCGTGGGCACCGGCCTGAACGCGCATCCGCGCTTCGGCGCGCGCGCCGCGGCCTATATCGCCACGCTGACCGGCCACCCGTTCGTCGACGCGCCCAACAAATTCTTCGCGCTGTCCGCGCACGACGCGCTGGTGCAGACCTCCGCGGCACTGCGCACGCTCTCCGGCGGGCTCATGAAGATGGCCAACGACGTGCGCTGGCTGGCCTCCGGCCCGCGCTGCGGCATCGGTGAGCTGAACATCCCCGAGAACGAGCCCGGCTCGTCGATCATGCCGGGCAAGGTCAACCCGACCCAGTGCGAAGCCATGACCATGGTGTGCGCGCAGGTGTTCGGCAACGACGCCACGGTCGCCTTCGCCGGCAGCCAGGGCAACTTCCAGCTCAATGTGTACAAGCCGGTGATGGTGCACAACGTGCTGGAAAGCATCGAGCTGATCGCCGACGCCAGCGTG
Source organism: Cupriavidus sp. WS (assembly GCF_000395345.1). Lineage (NCBI taxonomy): Bacteria > Pseudomonadati > Pseudomonadota > Betaproteobacteria > Burkholderiales > Burkholderiaceae > Cupriavidus > Cupriavidus sp. WS. The sequence continues at coordinate 1,440 of NZ_AQPL01000378.1, forward strand.
GCCTTCAACGACCACTGCGCGGCCGGCATCGAGCCGAACCTGCCGAAGATCGCCGAGAACCTCGACAAGAACCTGATGCTGGTGACCGCGCTGAACCGCCATATCGGCTACGACAAGGCCGCCGCCATCGCCAAGAAGGCGCACAAGGAAGGGCTGACGCTCAAGGCGGCGGCGCTGGCGCTGGGCTATCTGAGCGAGGCGGACTACGCGCGCTGGATCGTGCCGATCGAGATGACGCACCCGAGCGCCTGAGCGCCTGAGGCGGCGGCCGGCGGGCGGATGGGCCCCGGGCATGGACCCGGGCCGCCGCCAGCCTAGCGCGCCGCGCGGCCGCCGGGCGCGTCTTCCGGCACGCGCAGCACCACCTTGAACAGGGTGTCGACGAACAGCCGCAACGGCTCGACGCTGCGTTCGGCCTTCATGCGCACCAGCGCGCCCTCCCAGCCGTTGAGCGTGAACGCGGCGGCCTGCGCGGCGCCCAGCCCGGCGGGCAGGTCGCCGCGCGCCTCGGCCTCCTCGAAGACTTCGAGCAGCATCGCCTCCCATTTGCGGAACGCCTCGCGGATGCGCTCGCGCACCGCCGGGCTGGCGTTGCCGATCTCCAGCGTCAGCGCGCCGAGCAGGCAGCCCTGGCGAAAGCCGGCGATGCCGGAATACTCGACGTATTGCTCCAGATAGTTGCGCACGCGCACCAGTGGCGGCAGGGAGCGGTCGCCGACCAACAGTTCGGTGCGCTTCCTGGCGGTGAGTTCCGAATAGAGGTCCACCACCGCGGCGGCGAGCGCTTCCTTGCTCTCGAAGTAGTAGTAGAACGAGCCGTTGGGGACCTTGGCCGCCTGCACGATGTCGCGCACGCCCGTGCCGTTGAAGCCGTCCTTCATGAAGGCTCTCAGCCCGGCCCGTACCAGGTGGCTGTGCGCGGCCTCCTTCAACAATGGAGGTCTAGGCATGGGATCGATTCTCCGTGGTCGACGAGGACACGTTTCCTTGTCTGAATACGCCATTATGACCGAACTCGGCCCCCGGCCCCGCCGCGGCGGGG
>NZ_AQPL01000379.1:0-8319 GCF_000395345.1 Cupriavidus sp. WS
CCCCCGGCCCCGCCGCGGCGGGGCCGGGCTGGCCGCCCCGGGCCGGGCCCTCAGTCGAGCCGGATCCCCGCCGTCCTGATGACCTTGCCCATCTCGGCGCGGTCCTTGCGCAGGAAGTCGGCGAACGCTTCCGGCGACGATCCGGCCGGCTCGACGTTGATGCTCCTGAACTTCTCCACCACCTCCGGCTCCCTGACGATCTCCTGCACCTCGCGCGACAGCCGCTGGACGATGGCGGCCGGCGTGCCCGCCGGGGCGAACAGGCCGAACCACACCGTGATGTCGATGTCCTTGTAGCCGAACTCCTTGATGGAGGGGATGTCCCTGGCCAGCGCCGAGCGTTCCGGCTGCATCACGGCAAGGCCGCGCGCCCGCCCGGCCCTGACCTGCGTGAGCGCCGTGGCGCCGGTATCGAACAGAACCGGCACCTGCCCGCCGATCAGGTCCTGGATCGCCGGCGCGCTGCCCTTGTACGGCACGTGGACCATGTCGGTGCGGGTCTCCAGCTTGAACAGCTCGCCGGAGATATGCCCGGTGGTGCCGTTGCCGAACGACGCATAGGCCAGCGCGCCGCGCTTGGCGCGCGCGTCGGCCACCAGCGCGGGCACGTCGCGGTAGGGCGAATCGCGGTTGACGATCAGCACCAGCGGCGTGCGGATGACCTGCGACACCGGCACGAAGCTCCTGGCGGCGTCGTATGGCGTCCTGGCCTCGCGCCAGGGGTTGGTGGACATGGTGGTGTTGCTGGTGAGCAGCAGCGTGTAGCCGTCCGGCTCCGCGCTGGCGACGCGCTGCGCGCCGATGATGCTGCTGCCGCCCGCCACGTTGTCGACGATCACGGCCTGCCCCAGGCGGGCCTGCAGCCTGGCCGCGACGATGCGCGAGACGACGTCGGAGCCGCCGCCGGCCGGCCATGGATTGACGATCCGGATCGGTTTGTTCGGGTACGGCTCGGCGGCGCCGGCCGTGCCCGCGAACATGCTGGCCAGCGCGCCGGCCAGCGCGGTCCGCGCCAGCACGCGCAGCAGCGCGCGCCTGGCGGCGGGGCCGGCGCCCTGGCTGCCAGGGTGGTTGCGATTGTCGTTGTCGCTATGTCTTGTCATTGTCTGTCTCCTCCCCGGCCCGGGCGGCGCGGTGGCTGCCGGCCGGGGGCACGCCCGCGGCGTTTGCTGGTTACTGGGCCTCGCCGCGGAAGACCGGCTGGCGCTTTTCGAGGAAGGCCTGGGCGCCCTCCTTCTGGTCGCGCGTGCTGAACGCGGCCGAGAACGCCAGCAGTTCCATCGTCAGGCCCTGGTTGAGCTCGGCGTCATAGCCGCGGTCGATCACCAGCTTGGCCATGCGCATGGCGAACATGGGCTTGGCGGCAAGCCGCTTGGCCCAGCTCTTGGCCTCGTTGAACAGGTCCTCCGGCGGCACTACCTTGTTGACCAGGCCGATGCGCAGCGCCTCGTGCGCGTCGATGCGGTCGCCGAGCAGGATCATTTCCTTGGCCTTGGTCAGCCCCACCAGGCGCGCCAGGCGCTGGGTGCCGCCGGCGCCGGGGATCAGGCCGACGTTGATCTCCGGCTGGCCGAAGATCGCGGTGGAGGCGGCAATGCGGATGTCAGCGGCCATCGTCACCTCCATGCCGCCGCCCAGCGCCAGCCCCGCCACCGCCACCACGGTGGGCTGGCGCAGCGAGGCCAGCGCCTCGGTGATGTCCGGGCCGTCGTTGATCTGGCGCATCGCCTCCATCGGCGTGCGCGTGACCATTTCCTCCAGGTCGGCGCCGGCGGCAAACGCCTCGTTGCCGCCCCAGATCATCACCGCGCGCACCGACTGGTCATGGCGGATGCTCTCGATCGCGGCCACCACCTGGGCGCGCAGCTCGTTGCTCAGCGCGTTGAATTTCTGCGGACGGTGCAACTGGATGATGAATACGTCGCCGTCGCGCTCGGTGATCAGCAGGCTTTCGCTCATGGGGTCTCCTAGTGATAGATTTCGAACAGGCCGGCGGCGCCCATGCCGCCGGCAATGCACATCGTGACAACCGCGTAGCGGGCCTTGCGCCGCCGCCCTTCCAGCAGCACGTGGCCGACCTGGCGCGCGCCGGTCATGCCGAACGGGTGGCCGATGGAGATCGCGCCGCCGTTGACGTTCAGCCGCTCCATCGGGATGCCCAGGCGGTCGCGGATGTAGAGCGTCTGGCAGGCGTAGGCCTCGTTCAGCTCCCACAGGTCGATGTCGTCGACCGACAGCCCGTGCCGCGCCAGCAGCCGCGGCACGGCGAACACCGGCGCGATGCCCATCTCCTCGGGCGCGTTGCCGGCCACGGCGAAACCGCGGAACGCGCCGAGCGGCTCGATGTTGCGCTGCTCGGCCAGGCGCGCGGACATCAGCAGGCTGGCCGAGGCGCCGTCCGACAACTGGCTCGCGTTGCCCGCCGTGACGCTCCAGCCCGGGGCCAGCGGCTTGAGCGCGGCCAGCGCCTCGCGCGTGGTGCCCGGGCGGTTGCCCTCGTCGCGCAGCAGCTCCACCGCCTCGTAGGCGGGCGTGCCCACGTCGCCGACCTGCTTGCGGGTCTTCAGCGGCACGATCTCGCCGTCGAAGCGCCCGGCCTGCTGCGCGGCCGCGGTGCGCTGCTGGCTGAGCAGCGCGTAGTCGTCCTGCGCCTCGCGCGAGATGCCGTAACGGTCCGCCACCACCTGCGCGGTGTCGTTCATCGGCATGTAGATCGACGGCAGGTGCTCGTCCAGCCACGCTTCGCGCACCGTGGTGCGCGCGCGCACGGGCTGCACCAGGCTGATCGACTCCACGCCGCCGGCCACCACCGCCGGCGCGCCGTCGACCACGATGCGCCCGGCCGCCATGGCGATGGCGTTGAGGCCCGACGAGCAGGCGCGCGAGACGGTCGAGCCCGCCACGCCCAGCGGCAGGCCGGCGCGCATCGCCGCGTGGCGGCCGATGTTCAGGCCGGTGGAGGCCTCGGGCATGCCGCAGCCGAGGATCACTTCCTCGATTTCCGCCGCGTCCAGGCCCGCCCGCTCCACCGCATGGCGGACCGCGTGGCCTGCCAGCGTGGCGCCGTGGGTGACGTTGAATGCGCCGCGGAACGCCCTGCCGATAGGCGTGCGCGCGGTAGACACTATGACTGCCGTATCCGTCACTTCATCTCCTTCGTTAGTAGACGATCGTTCGTCTTTTACAGTAAAGCACGTTGCAAGGCAGAAAAATTTAAGGGTTTTCCCTTAATGACAGGGCTCGTCCCACTAATAGACACTCGTATATAAATCGAATAGACGAACGTCTATAAAAACTAGGGCAGACGCTCATCCGCGCTGCCGGGCAAGAAAACAAGGAGGCAAAGTGCAAACGTGGCTGACGGCGACACTGCGTGTCGCAACCCAGGACGACATCGCATCGTTCGAGCAGGTCCCGCTGGAGGCGCGGGCCCTGCCCGTTTCGGTCTACGAAGCGATCCGCGCGCGCGCGGCGCTGCAGCCCGGCGCGCCCGCCATCCGCTACCTGCCGGATGGCAGCGACCTTGGCGTGGAGATGGCGTGGAGCTACGCCGAGCTCGTCGCGCGCATCACGCAGATCGCCAATTTCCTGAGCGCGCTCGGCGTGGGGCGCGCGGACCGCGTCGGCATCCTCATGCCCAACACACCGGAGGCGCATGCCTGCCTGTGGGCCGCGGAAACCGTGGGCGTGGCGTGTCCGATCAATTTCATGCTGGAGCCCAGCCAGATCTCCAGCATCCTCGAAGAGGCCGGCTGCAAGGTGCTGATCGCGTTCGGCCCGCATCCCGATTTCGACATCTGGGAGAAATGCCAGGCCTTGCGCGCGGGCGGGCTCACGCACGTGCTGCGGGCCACCATGGCCGGCGTGGCGGAGAGCGCCGGGGATGACGGAGAAGGCGCCGGCGGCCCCGCGGTGCTGGCGCTGGCCGGCTACCGCGCCTGTCCCGCCGATGCGCTGTCGTTCGCGGCGGTGACGGATGCCGCCACCACGGCCGCGCTGTTCCACACCGGCGGCACCACCGGCGCGCCCAAGCTGGCGATGCACAGCCACGGCAACCAGGTCGCCAACAGTTGGGCGCAGGCCCTGTCGATGCACATGGCGCCCGGCCACGTGCGGCTGTGCGGCCTGCCGCTGTTCCACGTCAACGGCGCCATCGCCAACGGGCTGGTGCTCTACATGGCGGGCGCCTGCCTCGTGCTCACCGGGCTCAAGGGCTATCGCGACGCCGGCGTGGTGCGCAACTTCTGGCGCATCGTCGACAAGTACAAGGCGCAATCGTTCGCCGCGGTGCCGACCTTCCTGGTCAGCCTCGCCCAGGTGGAGATCGGCGACGCCGACATCTCCAGCCTGGAATTCCTGCGCTGCGGCACCGCGCCGCTGTCGCGCCAGCTGGCGCACGATTTCGCCGCGCTCAGCGGCGTGGACATCATGGAGGGCTACGGCCTGACCGAGGGGACTTCGGTCAGCGCGATGAATCCGCGCTTCGGCGAGAAGCGCATCGGCTCGGTGGGCTTGCGCATGCCTTACCAGCGCGTGCAGATCCGCCGCATGGAGCGCGGCGCCGCGCCCGGCGCGCTATGCGCGGACAACGAGTACGGGCTGGTCTACATCAGCGGCCCCAACGTCATCGCCGGCTACCTCGACGCGGCCGAGACCGCGGCGGTATTCACGCCCGACGGCTGGTACAACACCGGCGACATCGGCCGCTTCGACGCCGACGGCTATCTCTGGCTGACCGGGCGGCAGAAAGACATCATCATCCGCGGCGGCCACAACCTCGACCCGCGCATGATCGAGGAGGCGCTGTACGCCCATCCGGACGTGCAGCACGCCGCGGCCATCGGCCGGCCCGACCGCTACACGGGCGAGATGCCGGTGGCCTACGTGACGCTGCGCCCGGGCGCGCGCGTGGACTCGGAATCGCTGCTGCGCTTCGCCGCCGAGCGCATTCCCGAGCGCGCCGCGGTGCCCAAGTGCGTGAAGATCATCCGCGAGATGCCGCTGACCTCGGTCGGCAAGATCTTCAAGCCGCCACTGCGCAAGGACGCCGCGATGGACGGCTACATGGACGCGCTGGGCGGCATGATCGGCGCGTACAACATGACGCTGAGCGTGGAGGAGGAACAAGGCGAGACGCTGGTGCGGCTGGTGTCGACCGACCTGTCTCCGGTCCATCACGCGCACGTGCGCCGCTTCGTCGGCGACGCGCTCAAGACCTTCACGTTCGCCCACGCGCTCACGTTCGCCTCGCGGTACTAGGCGCCCGCCGCGGCGGCGAGGCCCGCCGGCGCCTGGCCGGCGGCCGGCTCGAACGGCGTGCGCGCGCGTGGCTCCAGCGCGCTCACCACGCGCTGCAGCAGCGCGATGAACTGGCGCCGCTCGGCCGCGTCGAACGGCGCCATCAGCGTGTCATAGGCGGCGTCGGCCATCGCCATCGAGCGCGCCAGGGCCTTGCGGCCCTTCGCGGTGAGCGCGAGCTGGCGCTGGCGGCGGTCGTCGGCGGAGGTCTCGCGCGTGACCCAGCCGCGCTCCTCCAGGCTCTGCACCACCTGCGAGACGCTGACCTTGTTCACGCCGAGCGCGCGCGCCACGTCGTTCTGGCTGGCGCGCTCGATGTTGTGGAGCGCGATCAGCACGGCATATTGCGACGGCGTCAGCTCCAGCGCGTCGAAGCTGTCCTCGAAGACGGCGACGGAGATCTGGTGCGCGCGCCGCAGCAGGAAGCCGGGGCGGGAATAGAGTTGGGACAGGCGCTCGACCTCGGTGGTGGGCATAGGGATGCGAGAGTGGGTGGAATGGGGTGTTACGCGGCCCGGTGGCCGCTGAGCTCCTCGCCGGCGTGCCGGGGCAGCGCCCGGTAGCGCGGCAGCGCGGCGAAGGCGAACAGCGCCACCGCCACGAACGCGAGCGAGAAGTCGGCGCCGGCGGGCGCGGCGCGGCCGGCGAGCCTGGCCGACCACTGCACGGCCAGCGCCGACAGCGAAATACCCAGCATGATAGCGAGTTGCCAGCCCATCGTGTTCAGCGTGGTCGCCGCGGCCACCCTGGCCGGTGGCAGGTCGGCGTAGGCGACGGCGGTCAGCGCGTTGAACTGCACGGCGCGGAAAAAGCCGGCCAGCGAGACCACCACGCCGATCGCCACCAGGTTCCAGCCCGGCAGCGCGAACAGCGCGCAGGCGGCCAGCGCGAGCGCGCACAGCAGCCCGTTCCAGAGCAGCACGCGGCGAAAGCCCCAGCGCCGCAGCATGGCCGTGGTGCGGGTCTTGGCGAAGAACGCCACCACGCCGCTGGCCAGCAGCACCACGCCGCTGTGCAGCGCGCTGAAGCCGAGCCCGATCTGCAGCATCAGCGGCAGCAGGAACGGCAGCGCGCCGTAGCCCACGCGCACCAGCGCGCCGGCCCAGAAACCCGTGGAAAACGTGCTGACCGACAACAGGCGGAAATCCAGCATGGGCCGCGTCAGCCGGCGGAACTGGCGCACGTGCAGCCAGGCCAGCAGCGCCAGCAGTGCCGCCAGCGCGGCCAGCAGCGGCACGTCGAACGCGTGGCGCGCGCGCTCCAGCACGGCCACCGCGAGCGTCAGCACGGCGGCGGCCAGCAGCCATTCGCGCAGGTGGAACACGGCGTCGGTGCGCTCGCGCAGTTGCGGCATCGCGCGCAGCGAGGCCAGCAGCCCCAGCAGCCCGACCGGCACGTTGATCAGGAACACCCAGTGCCACGACAGCCACGCGCACAGCAGGCCGCCCAGCGGCGGCCCCAGCATCGGGCCGAGCATGGCCGGCGTGATCATCCACGCCAGCGCCTCCACCAGTTGCGCCTTGCTGACCAGGTGCACGATGGCAGTGCGCCCGACCGGCACCATCATCGCCGCGGCGCTGCCCTGCAGCGCGCGCGCCAGCGTCAGCGCCGGCAGGCCCGGCGCCAGCGCGCACGCCGCCGAGCTGGCCACGAACAGCATCACGGCGGCCTGGAACACGGTGCGCGTGCCGTAGCGCGCGGCCGCCAGCCCGCTCAGCGGGATGAAGATCAGCGAGCACAGCAGATAGACCGTCATGGTCAGGTTGAGGCTGAGCGGATCGACGCCGAACGCATGCGCGATGTCGGGGATGGCCGGGCTGACGATGGTGGCGTCGAGCTGCTCCATGAAGAACGCCATGCCCACCAGCACGGACAGCGGGCGGAAGTCGGCCGGGGCGGCCGGGGCGGCCGGGGTGGCTGGCGCGGCCAGGCTGGTGGAAGCGTGCGGGGATGGCATGAACGGGGAAGCGGAAACCTGCAACGGGGAGAAAAAACCGGGAGGAAACGAAAACGGGCGGACCTCGCCGGACCCCGATTCTCGGCGCTGCGCGCGCGCAATGGAAATGCGATTAGTAAATATGCTAACTATTAAACAGTCGTTGGTCGGCCGCCACGCGGCCTATACGATGCGATCCATTCCCTGCCGCCGGCGCGCTCGTGCGCCGGCCCCTCACCACAGAAGACACGGAGCGACACCGATGGCGGCATTCGAACTCGTCAGCGCCGAATGGCTGGCACAACACGCAGGCGCCGCGGGCGTGGTTGTCATCGACAGCCGCCCGCAGGCCGACTACTGGGAAGGACACATCCCGCACGCGCGCCACCTCGATCCGGCGCTGCTCGCGCTGCAGCGCACCGACGGCCCCGCGCTGGCGCGCTTCCATGCGCTGCTGGGCTGGGCCCTGTCCGCGCTGGGCATCACGGCGGATACCCACGTGGTGGTGGCCGGCGCGCAGAACGAGGTCAATGCCGCGCGCGCGGCCTGGGCGCTGGCCTACGCCGGCGTGGCGCGCATCGCGCTGCTCGACGGCGGACTGAAGACGTGGCATGGCGAAACCGAACGCAGCGCGCCGGCGGTGCGGGCCACGCGCTTCGTGCCGCAGCCGCAGGCCGCCTATCTCGCCACCGCAGAGGCAGTGCTGGCGGCATCGCAAGGCGGCGCGCGCGTGCTCGATGCGCGCGAGCACGACGAATACGCGGGCCTGCGCAGCAACGCCCGGCGCCATGGCCGCGTGCCGGGCGCCCGCTTCTGGGACACCCGCCAGGAACTCGGCGCCGATGGCCGCTTCGCGCCGCGCGCGCAGCTTGCCGCGGCGCTGGGCGCGGTCGCCGCGCCCGGCGAACGGACCATCGTCTACTGCGGCGGCGGCGGGCGCGCCGCGCGCGCCTTCGTGGCGCTGCAGCTTACCGGCCACGCGGACACGGCGGTCTATCCGGCCTCCTGGAACGAATGGGGCAACCTGGACCCGTACCCGGTGGACAGCGCCGCGCCCGCCGCCCCGGCAACCGAAACCGGCGCGG
>NZ_AQPL01000380.1:0-1894 GCF_000395345.1 Cupriavidus sp. WS
CGGCCTGAACGGCCCGCGGCCCGCCACTTTCCCCGCATACCTTCCCGGTACACCTTCCCCCCGACAATCATGAACGGCATCCTCGTCGACGACGAAAAACTGGACCGCATCCAGTCCAAGGTCCTGGACATGCGCCTCTACCACGGCCAGCCCGCCACCTTCGAGGGCGTCACGCTGACGCCCTATTCCGCCACAGTCGGCGCGCGCGTCACGGGGCTGCGCATCGACGCGCGCGCCGAGCCCGGCGCGGCACTGCGCCGCTTCCTCTACGACGGCATCCTGCGCCACGGCTTCCTGAGCTTCGCGCCCGGCACGGTGGCGCTGGAGGACTTCGAGCGGCTGGTCGCGCTGTTCGGCACGCCGAAGCTGATGAACACGCCGTACACGCCGGAAACCGGCAAGGACGGCCAGCTCAACGCGATCGACTCGTCGATCAAGAAGACCCGCATGAACTACATCTGGCATATGGACCAGGTGTTCCAGCCGAAGCCGCCGCCGTTTACCGCGCTGTTCGCGCAGGCCGCGCCGCAGGTCGGCGGCGACACGCTGTTCGCCAACGCGACCGCCGCCTACGACCTGCTCGACCCGCTGTTCGCCGCCTACCTGGAAACGCTGAGCGCGGTCCACGACGTCGAGGCGCAGGGCTTCCTGACGCTGGCCTACCACGACCTCGCGCAGCGCGCGGCGCAGCGCGAGAAGCATCCGCCCATCGAGGTGCCGCTGGTGCGCACGCACCCGGAGACCGGCCGCAAGCAGATCTTCGCCAACGAGCTCTATACGCAGCGCGTGCTCGGCGTCACGCGCCGCACCAGCCAGGCGCTGCTCGACATCCTGTTCGACGCGCTCGGCGCGCCCGAGGTGCAGACGCGCCACCGCTGGGAAGACGGCGCGGCGCTGATCTGGGACAACCGCACCGTGCAGCACCGCGGCGTGGCGGACTTCGGCCAGGGCCGGCGCGTGCTGCACCGCGCGCTGGTGGTGTGAGCGCGCCCCGCCCCGGTTTCATGCGCGTTTGACGAACAGGACATCCATGCAACGCAGGCAATTCCTTCTTACTCTCGCCGCGGCCGGCTCCGCCGCTTCGGCCGCCGCCGCGCTGGCCCCGCGCGCGGCCTTCGCGCAGGCGGCCGGCGTGCGCATCACGCTGCCGTCGCCGGGCAGCGCGGGCTCGGTGTGGCGGCCGCTGATCGACCGCTACAAGCTCAATACCGATCCGTCGCTCAGGCTCGACTGGGTGACCGCCGACCCTGGCAAGATGCAGGTGCAGCTCAGCGCCGGCTCGCTCGACGTGGGCGTGTTCGGCGCGGTCGGCCTGGCCACGCTGGCCAACCGCGGCAGCGACATCGTGCTGTTCGGCCCCGCGCTGAACAACCACGGCCGCTGGCTGGTGCGCGGCGACAGCGGCCTGCGCGCGCCGCGCGACCTGGTGGGCAAGCGCATCGCCACCACCGCCGAGACCAGCGAGACCTACCAGCAGGCACGCATCGCCGCCTCGCTGATCGGCATCGACCTGAAGAAAGACGTCAAGGTCATCCACGGCTCGCCGACCGCCAATCTGGCGCTGTTCGAGCGCGGCGACGTCGACGCGATCATCACGCTGGAGCCGACCGCGACGCGGCTGGTGGCGCGCGGCGCGCGCGAGATCGCGCGCGTGGCCGACATCTGGAAGCAGGCCACCGGGCAGCAGGACGACCCGATCCTGGTGGGCCTGGCCGCGAGCCGCGGCTGGTACGAGAGCAACACCGCCACCGCGACCAAGCTCAGCGCGCTGTTCCAGCGCGTGAGCGGCTCGCTGCGGCAGAACCCGGGGCAGTTGCGCGCGATCGCGCCCGAGATCGGCTTCAAGGCCGACGAGGAGCGCGCCATCGAGCTGCTGCCGTCGCGGCTGGGGCCC
>NZ_AQPL01000381.1:0-1502 GCF_000395345.1 Cupriavidus sp. WS
CGCCCGCCTATGCGACCAGGTGGGACGCCAGTGTGTTCGCCACCATCGACAAGCAAATCGAGGTCGCGGTGAAGCTCGGCGTGCTGGACCGCGCCCCGGCGCGCAAGATCTACGTGCAGACCTGATGAATACCGACCATATTCTCCTCGAGCGTGCCGGCGCACCGCCGGGCCGGCGCGGCACGCTGGCGCTGCGGTTGCGCGCGGCGGCCGCGCGCTTCGGGCCGCAGGCGCTGTTCTTCGTGCTGCTGGCGGCCGGCTGGGAAGGCATGGCGCGCGCGCTGCACTCGCCGCTGGTGCCGGGCACCGCGGCGATCGCGCGCGAGCTGGTGGCGATCAGCGTGAGCGGTTTCGCCTTCAGCGAGATCGGCGTGACGTTCCTGCGCATGTCGCTCGGCTTCCTGCTGGCGCTGGTGTTCGCGCTGCCGATCGGCATCGCCTCGGCGGTGTCGCGCTTCGCCGAGCGCTTCTTCGAGCCGGGCATCATCCTCGGCCTGACCGTGCCCGGCCTGGTGTGGGCGCTGCTGTGCGTGATCTGGTTCGGCGTCTCGCTGACCTCGCCGGTGGTGGCGGTGGCGCTGGGCGTGCTGCCCTCGCTGGTGATCTCGGTGCAGCAAGGCGTGCGCTCGCTCGACCACGAGATCGTGGAGATGATCCGCGTGTTCCGGCTGCCGGGCGCCACGGTGCTGCGCAAGGTGTGGCTGCCGCTGCTGTACAGCTTCATCGTGTCGGGCTGCCGCGTGGGCTTTTCGATCGCGTGGAAGGTCATCGTGCTGGTCGAGATCTTCGGCATGTCCAACGGCGTGGGCTACCAGCTCAACGCGCAGTTCAGCACGCAGAACGTCGAGGGCGTGATCGCCTGGACCATCGCCTTCTGGGCGGCCATGATCGTGGTCGAGCATGGCGTGTTCCGCACGCTGGAAGCGCATGCGAACCGGTGGAAGCGAGGCGGCGGATCATGAGCAGCGACATTCGCATCGAGGGCGTGGCCAAGCGCTTCGCGCCGCGCGGCACCGACGCCGCCCGCACCATCCTCAGCAAGGTGGACCTGACCGTGCGCGCCGGCGAGCTGGTGGCGCTGGTCGGCCCCTCCGGCTGCGGCAAGTCCACGCTGCTGAACCTGATCGCGGGCCTGGACCGGCCCAGCCAGGGCCGCGTGGCGTTCGAGCGCGGCGGCGGTACGGATAAGGGCCGCGACGCGATCAGCCTGAGCGTGGTGTTCCAGCAGCCGCGGCTGCTGGACTGGCTCAGCGTCGAGGAGAACATCGACATCGTGTTCGAGGGGCGCGACGTGGATGCCGCCGAGCGGCCACGGGTGGTGCGGGAACTGCTGCGCAAGGTCGAGCTGTCCGAGCACGGGCGGGCCTATCCGCAGTTCCTCTCGGGCGGGCAGAAACAGCGCGTGTCGATCGCCCGCGCCTTTGCCCTGCGGCCGGACGTGCTGCTGCTCGACGAGCCGTTCAGCGCGCTGGACGAGCTGACCGCGCGCCGGCTGCGCAGCCT
>NZ_AQPL01000382.1:0-998 GCF_000395345.1 Cupriavidus sp. WS
AGCGCGCTGGACGAGCTGACCGCGCGCCGGCTGCGCAGCCTGCTGCAATCCCTGTGGCTGGACGACAGCCGCCCGCGCCCCACCGGCGTGCTGGTCACGCACAATATGCTCGAAGCGGCGTTCCTCGCCGACCGCATCGCCGTGATGGGCGGCAGCCCGGCCGGCGTGCAGCAGGTGATCGAGGTGGACGTGCCGCGCCCGCGCCACCCCGACGATCCGGCGCTGTTCGCGGTCCACGGCAAGGTGATGGAAGCGCTCCAGAGCTGAAGCGCGTGGCGGCGGCCGGCCGCCTTCCGCCGTCCTCAGCCGGCGGCTGCCCGCGCCTGCTCATGCCGGCTCTGGCACGGCAGGCAGCGCTTGGCGGTCGGGTAGGCCTGCAGGCGCGCATACGGTATGTCCGCCCCGCAGTCCACGCACAGGCCGTAGGTCTGCCCGGCCAGCCGCGCGCGCGCGGCCGCGATGTCGGCCAGTTCCACGCGGTGGCGGTCCGCCATCGCCTGCTCGGCGGCTTCCTCCTCGGCGATGTCCGCCGCGTCGCCCGGCTCGGGCCGCGTGGCGACGGTGCGCGCGGCGTCCGCCGCCGCGACCTGCGCGCGCAGTTGTGTTTCCCGGCCATCCAGCACCAGGGCCAGGCCGTTGCGTTGTTCTTCGGTCAGTGCAGTCAGTGCCGCCATCGTGGGTCTCCCGCTCGCGCCGGTGCGCGTTCTCTCCATTCTGCAACGCCGTGCGCCATTGGCTTTGCGCTGCATCAAGCGCGGCGGCCGAACACGGGCCCAGGCGCGCGGCGGCAGCTCCGCCAGCGCGCGCACGCGCTGCGCGATCTGGGCGATCTGGCCGAAGGCGCGCGCGAAGGCGGCCCGCGCCTCCTCGTCGCTGCCGGTTTCGTGACAGGCCGCGGAAAGCGAAAAAGGGAAAGCGGCAAAGGGAAAGCGGCAAAGACCAGGCCGGGGCCGGCCTGGACCGGCAGCTACCGCGGCGTGGCGCCGGACGCGCCCGGC
>NZ_AQPL01000383.1:0-22837 GCF_000395345.1 Cupriavidus sp. WS
CCGCGCCGGCCGCCGCGCCCGCCCCGGCCAAGGAAAAGGCCAAGGCCGCGCCGGCCGCCGCCGCGCACGCGCAGGAGTCCGGCTCGATCCGCGTGCCCACCGAGAAGGTGGACCAGATCATCAACCTGGTCGGCGAGCTGGTCATCACGCAGTCGATGCTGGCGCAGACCGCCTCGGCGCTCGACCCGGTGCTGTTCGACCGCCTGTTCTCCGGCATGGGCCAGCTCGAGCGCAACGCGCGCGACCTGCAGGAAGCGGTGATGTCGATCCGCATGATGCCGATGGACTACGTGTTCTCGCGCTTCCCGCGCCTGGTGCGCGACCTTGCCGGCAAGCTCGGCAAGCAGATCGACCTGGTCACGTTCGGCAAGGCCACCGAGCTCGACAAGAGCCTGATCGAACGCATCATCGACCCGCTTACCCACCTGGTGCGCAACAGCCTCGACCACGGCATCGAGACGCCGGACAAGCGCGTGGCCGCCGGCAAGGAGCCGACCGGCCAGCTGATCCTGTCCGCGCAGCACCACGGCGGCAACATCGTGATCGAGGTCAGCGACGACGGCGGCGGCCTGCGCCGCGACAAGATCCTGGCCAAGGCCGTGCAGAACGGCCTGCCGGTGTCGGAGAACATCAGCGACGACGAAGTCTGGCAACTGATCTTCGCGCCGGGCTTCTCCACCGCCGAGGCCGTGACCGATCTCTCCGGGCGCGGCGTGGGCATGGACGTGGTCAAGCGCAACATCCAGGAAATGGGCGGCCACGTCGAGGTCAGCTCGCGCGCCGGCCAGGGCACCACCACGCGCATCGTGCTGCCGCTCACGCTGGCCATTCTCGACGGCATGTCGGTCAAGGTCGGCGCGGAAACCTTCATCCTGCCGCTGAACTGCGTGATGGAGTCGCTGCAGCCCAAGCCCGAGGACGTGCACACCGCGGCCAACAACGACCGCGTGATGCACGTGCGCGGCGAATACCTGCCGCTGCTGGAACTGCACCGCGTGTTCAACGTGGACGAAGCCGTGCAGGAGCCGACCCAGGGCATCGCCGTGATCCTGCAGGCCGAAGGCAAGCGCTTCGCGCTGCTGGTGGACCAGCTCATCGGCCAGCACCAGGTGGTGCTGAAGAATCTCGAAACCAACTACCGCAAGGTGCCCTGCATCTCCGCCGCCACCATCCTGGGCGACGGCAGCGTGGCGCTGATCGTGGACGTCGGCGCGCTGCAGCGCACCGGCGTGCGCCGGCAGGACCCGGTACTTGCATAACGTTGCTTAACGCTCAGGAGAACAACACATCATGGCCGGCATCGGACACATCGATACCCCCGGAAGCGAAGCCGCGGGGCAGGAGTTCCTGGTTTTCACGCTGGGGAGCGAGGAATACGGCATCGACATCCTCAAGGTGCAGGAGATCCGCGGCTACGACGCGGTGACGCGCCTGGCGAACGCGCCGGACTTCATCAAGGGCGTGACCAATCTGCGCGGCGTGATCGTGCCGATCGTCGACCTGCGCCTGAAGTTCCGCCTCGGCAACGTGCGCTACGACCACCAGACCGTGGTCATCATCCTGAACATCGCCGGGCGCGTGGTCGGCATCGTGGTGGACGGCGTGTCCGACGTGCTGACGCTGACCGGCGACGCCATCAAGCCGGCGCCGGAGTTCGGCGTGTCGGTCTCCAACGAGCACCTCACCGGCCTCGGCACCGTGGACGGCCGCATGCTGATCCTGATCGACATCGAGAAACTGATGACCAGCGCCGAGATGGAACTGGTCGAGGCCGAGCTCGCGTGAGCCCGTCCGCAGCCGCCATAGCATCAAGCATCCCGTAGCAGGCAACAGATGACGCAGCCCCGCCCCACCGCCTTCGCCGCCGGCCACGCGCCGGCGCAGCCCGCCTCGCTGCGGCGCGACGAGCCGCGGGACTTCCTGTTGACGGAACGCGACTTCGAGAAGATCCGCGCGATGATCCATCGCCGCGCGGGCATCTCGCTGGGCAGCCACAAGCGCGAGATGGTGTACAGCCGCCTGGCGCGGCGCCTGCGCACGCTGCAGCTCACCGATTTCGGCACCTACCTGGCCATGCTGGAGGCGGACGACCGCACGGACGAGTGGGAGTTCTTCACCAATTCGCTGACCACCAACCTGACCTCGTTCTTCCGCGAGGCGCATCACTTCCCGCTGCTGTCCGAGCACGCCAAGAAGATCGGGCGGCCCTACTCGGTCTGGTGCTCGGCCGCGTCCACCGGCGAGGAGCCTTACTCCATCGCCATCACGCTGGCCGAGGCGCTGGGCGACCGCGCCGGCACCGTGCTGGCCACCGACATCGACACCCAGGTGCTGGCCAAGGCCCGCGCCGGCGTCTACACCGCCGAGCAGGTCAGCAAGCTGTCGGCGGAGCGGCTCAAGCGCTTCTTCCTCAAGGGCACCGGCCAGCGCGCCGGCGCGGTCAAGGTCAAGCCGGACCTGGCGGGCACCATCGACTTCCAGCCGCTGAACCTGCTGGCGCCGGACTGGGGCATCCGCGAGAAGTTCGACGCGATCTTCTGCCGCAACGTGATGATCTACTTCGACAAGCCGACCCAGGGCCGCATCCTGGAGCGCTTCGTGCCGCTGCTCAAGCCGCACGGCCTGCTGTTCGCGGGGCACTCGGAGAATTTTTCCTACGTCACGCGCGCGTTCCAGCTGCGCGGGCAGACGGTGTACGAGCTGGCGCCGCCGTCGGCGCGGCTGGGAGGTTCGTGATGCGCACCCCCCACCTGCCGGAAGCGATCGCCACCCGCACCTATTTCGACCGCGAGTTCGGCAAGCAGGCCATCAAGCTGCTGCCCAACGAGTACTACGTGACGCGCGAGGACGTGGTGCTGACCACCGTGCTGGGCTCCTGCGTGGCGGCCTGCATCCGCGACGAGACCGCCGGCGTGGGCGGCATGAACCATTTCATGCTGCCCGACGACGACGGTGCCGGCGCCGGCGCGGACCGCCTGCTGTCGGCGTCGATGCGCTACGGCAGCTACGCGCTCGAAGTGCTGATCAACGACCTGCTCAAGATGGGCGCGCGCCGCGAGCGGCTTGAGGCCAAGGTCTTCGGCGGCGGCGCGGTGCTGGCCAACATGACCACGCTCAACATCGGCGACCGCAACGCCGAGTTCGTGCTCAAGTACCTCAAGACCGAGGAAGTGCGCGTGGCCGCGCAGGACCTGCGCGGCCCGCACGCGCGCCGCGTGAGCTATTTCCCGCTGACCGGGCTGGCGCTGGTGCGCCGCCTCACGCGGCAGGACGACCAGGTCGTGGTCGAGCGCAACGAACGCGCGCTGGCCCGCGCCATTGCCACCGCACCCGCCACCGGCGGCGCCGAGCTGTTTCCCCGGCGTTCGCCGTCGGCAGCCGCTTCCTGAACCGACAAGGATTTTCCAAGACATGAGTGCGGCCAAGATCAAGGTATTGTGCGTGGACGATTCCGCGCTGATACGCAGCCTGATGACGGAGATCATCAATAGCCAGCCCGACATGGAGGTGGTGGGCACCGCCCCCGACCCGCTGGTGGCGCGCGATCTGATCAAGCGCCTGAACCCGGACGTGCTCACGCTCGACGTGGAAATGCCGCGCATGGACGGGCTGGACTTCCTCGAGCGCCTGATGCGCCTGCGCCCGATGCCGGTGCTGATGGTGTCCTCGCTGACCGAGCGCGGCTCCGAGATCACCATGCGCGCGCTGGAGCTGGGCGCGGTGGATTTCGTCACCAAGCCCAAGCTCGGCATCCGCGACGGCCTGATGGAGTACACCGACACCATCGCCGACAAGATCCGCGCCGCGGCGCGCGCGCGCCTGCGCACGGCGTCTCCCGCGCCGGCCGGCGACGCCGCCGCGCCGGCCACGCCGATGCTGCGCAGCCCGCTGCTGTCCACGGAAAAGCTGATCATCGTCGGCGCCTCCACCGGCGGCACCGAGGCGATCAAGGAATTCCTGATGCCGATGCCGCCGGACTGCCCGGCGGTGATGATCGTGCAGCATATGCCGGCCGGCTTCACGCGCTCGTTCGCGCAGCGCCTGGACGGTCTGTGCCGCATCACGGTCAAGGAAGCGGAGCACGGCGAACGCGTGTTGCCGGGCTACGCCTACATCGCGCCGGGCGACTCGCACCTGCGCCTGGCGCGCAGCGGGGCCAACTACGTGGCCCACCTGTCGCAGGAGCCGGCGGTCAATCGCCACCGCCCGTCGGTGGAGGTGCTGTTCGACTCCGCCGCGCAGCACGCCGGCAAGAACGCCATCGGCGTGATGCTCACCGGCATGGGGCGCGACGGCGCGCAGGGCATGCTGCGCATGCGCGAGGCCGGCGCCTACAATCTGGCGCAGGACGAAAGCACCTGCATCGTATTCGGCATGCCGAAGGAGGCGATAGCCGCCGGCGGCGTGCATGAGGTGGTACCGCTGCACGCGATGAGCCAGCGCGTGATGGCGCGCCTGGCGACCTTCGGCGCGCGCGCGCAGCGGGTCTGACCGGGCACTGGCGCCCGCCCGGCCGCGCGCAAGCGGCCCGGCTGGCGCAGGTATTGAAACAACCGAAGCAACTTTCCACAACTGTATTGGAGCCGTTAGAGTGGACAAGAACATGAAGATCCTGGTGGTCGATGACTTCCCCACCATGCGCCGCATCATCCGCAACCTGCTCAAGGAGCTGGGCTTTTCCAACGTCGAGGAAGCCGAGGACGGCGCCGCCGGCCTGGAGAAGGTCAAGGACGGCAGCTTCCAGTTCGTCGTGTCCGACTGGAACATGCCGAACATGGACGGCCTGAGCATGCTGCAGGCGATCCGCGCCGAAGCCACGCTGGCCAAGCTGCCGGTGCTGATGGTGACGGCCGAGGCCAAGAAGGAAAACATCATCGCTGCCGCGCAGGCCGGCGCCAACGGCTACGTGGTCAAGCCCTTCACGGCCGCCACGCTCGACGAGAAGATCACCAAGATCTTCGAAAAGCTGGCCAAGGAAGGGGCATAAGGTGAGCGATATGTCGACGACTCCGACTCTCAGCAACGAATCTGCCGAGCAGCTTTTCCAGCGCATTGGCGCCCTGACACGGATGCTGCGCGACAATATGCGCGAATTGGGGCTCGACAAGGAAATCGAGCGTGCCGCGCAGGCCATCCCCGACGCCCGCGACCGTCTCAGCTACATCGCCTCGATGACCGAGCAGGCCGCCGAGCGCACGCTCAATGCCGTGGAACTGGCGCAGCCGCTCCAGTCCGGCATGGAAAAGCAGGCCGAGGCGCTGGACAAGCGCTGGGAAGCCTGGTTCGACAAGCCGGTCGAGCTGGCCGACGCGCGCGAGCTGGTGCTCGACACGCGCGCCTTCCTGACCGACGTGCCCCAGCAGGCGCGCGCCACCGGCAGCCACCTGCTGGAGATCATGATGGCCCAGGACTTCCAGGACCTGACCGGCCAAGTCATCAAGAAGATGATGGACATGATCCGCTCGCTGGAGCAGGAGCTGCTGCAGGTGCTGATCGACAACGTGCCGGCCGACCGCCGGGTGGACACCCCCGCCACGTTGATGAACGGCCCGCAGATCAACCCCGAAGGCAAGCACGACGTGGTTTCCGACCAGTCGCAGGTGGACGACCTGCTCGCCAGCCTGGGTTTCTGAGCCCCGCACCGGCGCACGCGGCGCCGCGCGCGGCGCCCGCGTGCGCCGCGGCGCCTCCCCCGGGGGGAGGCGCCATCGCGCAAACAGCGCCAGAATCCCCGCCCTATTCCCGCTAATGCCCGCCGCTTCGCGCTCCGATAATCGTTGCTGACGAAGGGCCAGCATGCCGCTTCGTAACGGAGCGGCCATGTCCGAAGAAAGCGATCTCGAGAAAACCGAACCCGCCTCACCCCGGCGCCTGGAAAAGGCGCGCGAGGAAGGGCAGGTCGTGCGCTCGCGCGAACTGGCCACCCTGATGATGCTGATGAGCGGCGTGGCCGGCCTGTGGGCGCTGGGCGGCACGCTCGGCAGCAAGCTCAACGCCGTGATGCAAGCCAGCCTGGCCTTCGAGCCGGCCACGGCGTTCGACACCTCGCGCATGATGTCGCGCTTCGCCATGAACGTCTGGGAAGGCCTGCTGGCCTTCCTGCCGCTGCTGCTGCTGTTCGGCGCGGCGGCGCTGGCCGGCCCCATGCTGCTGGGCGGCTGGCTGTTCTCCACCCAGTCCCTCGCACCCGATTTCTCCCGCCTGTCCCCGCTCAAGGGCGTGGGCCGCCTGTTTTCCTCGCAATCGCTGGTGGAACTGGCCAAGGCCATCGCCAAGGCTCTGCTGGTGGGCAGCGTGGCGGCCTGGGTGCTGTGGCACCGCCTGGGCGAGGCGGTGGCGCTGATGAACGCGCCGCTGCACGAGGCGCTGCTGCACATGCTGGAGTTCGTGCTCCACTGCTGCGGCCTGATCGCCGCCTCGCTGGTGCTGGTGGCGGCGCTCGACGTGCCCTGGCAGTACTGGACCTTCTTCAAGAAGCTGCGCATGACCAAGGAAGAGGTCAAGCAGGAGCACAAGGACAGCGAGGGCGACCCCCACATCAAGAACCGCATCCGCCAGCAGCAGCGCGCGATGGCGCGCCGCCGCATGATGTCCGAGGTGCCCAAGGCCGACGTGGTCGTGACCAACCCGACCCACTTCGCCGTGGCGCTGCGCTACGAGGAAGGCCGCATGGGCGCGCCGCGCGTGGTCGCCAAGGGCAGCGAGGAAGTGGCCGCGCGCATTCGCGAGATCGCCGCCGAGCACAACGTGCCGCTGCTGTCGGCGCCGCCGCTGGCGCGCGCGCTGCACCGCCACGTCGAGCTGGGCCACGAGATCCCGTCCGGCCTCTACACCGCCGTGGCCGAAGTGCTGGCCTGGGTCTATCAACTGAAGCACTGGCACCACACCAACGGCCCGCACCCGCAGGCGCCCGCGGACCTGCTGGTGCCTGACGAACTCGCCGTACCGGAAAGCCACGCATGAACGCACTGACCTCGCTGTTCAACCTGCCCGGCGCGCGCGCCGGCGGCGGCCAGATGAAGGCCCTGGCAGGGCCGCTGCTGATCATCATGATCCTGGGCATGATGATCCTGCCCCTGCCGCCCTTCGTGCTGGACCTGCTGTTTACGTTCAACATCGCGCTGTCGATCATGGTGCTGCTGGTGGGCATGTACACGCAGAAGGCGCTGGACTTCGCCGCCTTCCCGTCGGTGCTGCTGTTCTCCACGCTGCTGCGCCTGTCGCTCAACGTGGCCTCCACGCGCGTGGTGCTGCTCGAGGGCCACACCGGTCCGGACGCCGCCGGCAAGGTGATCGAGGCCTTCGGCCACTTCCTGGTGGGCGGCAACTTCGCGGTGGGCATCGTGGTGTTCGCCATCCTGGTGGTGATCAACTTCATGGTCATCACCAAGGGCGCGGGCCGCATCGCCGAAGTCGGCGCGCGCTTCATGCTCGACGCCATGCCGGGCAAGCAGATGGCGATCGACGCCGACCTCAACGCCGGCCTCATCAACGAAGAAGGCGCCAAGAAGCGCCGCGCCGAAGTGGCGCAGGAATCGGACTTCTACGGCGCGATGGACGGTGCCAGCAAGTTCGTGCGCGGCGACGCCATCGCCGGCCTGCTGATCATGTTCATCAACATCGGCGCCGGCATGGTGGTGGGCATGCTCCAGCACGACCTGGACTTCTCCACCGCGGTGCGCAACTACACGCTGCTGACCATCGGCGACGGCCTGGTGGCGCAGATTCCCGCGCTGGTGATCTCCACCGCCGCGGGCGTGATCGTCTCGCGCGTGGCCAACGAGCAGGACGTGGGCCAGCAGCTCACCGGCCAGCTTTTCTCCAACCCGCGCGTGATGTACCTGACCGGCGGCATCATCGGCATGATGGGCCTGATCCCCGGCATGCCGCATTTCGCCTTCCTGCTGTTCGCCGGCGCGCTGGTGTGGTTCGGCCGCTACGTGTCGCGCCGCGACGTGGCGGCGGCGCAGGACAAGAAGCGCGAGGAGCGCGTGCCCGCCACCGCGCCGGAATCGACCGAGGCGAGCTGGGACGACGTCTCGCTGGTCGACCCGCTCGGCATGGAAGTGGGCTACCGCCTGATCCCGCTGGTGGACCGCGCGCAGAACGGCGAGCTGCTGGGCCGCATCAAGAGCATCCGCAAGAAGGTGGCGCAGGAGATCGGCTTTCTGGTGCCGGTGGTGCACATCCGCGACAACCTCGAGCTCAAGCCCAACGCCTACCGCATCTCGCTCAAGGGCGTGGAGATCGGCCGCGGCGAGGCCTCGCCGGGGCAGTGGATGGCCATCAACCCCGGCCAGGTGTCCGGCGCGCTGCCCGGCGCGCCCACGCAGGACCCGGCCTTCGGCCTGCCGGCGGTGTGGATCGACGCCGCGCTCAAGGAGCAGGCGCAGACCTATGGCTACACCGTGGTGGACGCCAGCACGGTGGTGGCGACCCACCTCAACCACCTGATCCACCTGCACGCGGCCGAGCTGCTCGGCCGCCAGGAAGTGCAGGCGCTGCTGGACCGCATCGCCAAGGAGTCGCCCAAGCTCACCGAAGACCTGGTGCCCAAGGTCATCACGCTCACGGCGCTGCAGAAGATCCTGCAGAACCTGCTCGACGAAAGCGTGCCGATCCGCGACATGCGCACCGTGCTGGACGTGGTGGCCGAGCACGCGCCCAAGATCAGCGACCCGAACGAGCTCACCGCGCTGGTGCGCGTGGCGCTGGGCCGCGCCATCACCCAGCAGTGGTTCCCCAACGGCGCGGACCTGCAGGTGATCGGCCTCGACGCGGGGCTGGAGCGCGTGCTGTCGCAGGCGCTGACCAACGGCGGCGGCATCGAGCCGGGCCTGGCCGACGCGCTGCTGCAGCAGACCCAGGCCGCGGTATCGCGCCAGGAACACCTGGGGCTGGACCCCGTGCTGCTGGTGCCGCATCCGCTGCGCCCGCTGCTGGCACGCTTCCTGCGCCGCACCATGCCGCAGCTCAAGGTGCTCTCGCATGCCGAGGTGCCGGACAACCGAAACATCAGGATCACCGCCATGATCGGCGGCGCAGCGTGAGGGATGACGCAAGATGAGCGTAGCTAAATTCGTTGCGGCCAATGGCCGCGAGGCCCTGCGCCAGGTGCGCGAGGCGATGGGCCCGGACGCCGTGGTGCTGTCCAACCGCACCGTCGAGGGCGGCGTGGAGATCGTCGCCATGCGCGACACCGATCTCGGCGCGATTTCCAGCAACGCCCCGGTCTTCACGCCGCCGCCGGCCACCGTCGCGGTCGACGGCGCGCTGGGCGACCTGCGCGGCGAACTGCAGAACATGCGCGCCATGATGGAGCGCCAGTTCGCCGGCCAGGCCGCGGCCGTCGGCACGCACAGCCTGCCCGCCACCGGCGGCGACCCGCTGCGCGACTCGCTGTTCAACTGGCTGGTCACGGCCGGTTTCTCCGGCCAGCTCGCGCGCACGCTGCTGGGCCACCTGCCGCTCGGCCACGACCGGCCCGCCGCCATGACCTGGATCCGCCAGGAGCTGGCGCGCAAGGTGCCGGTGCTCGGCGACGAGGACGCGCTGTTCGCGCAGGGCGGCGTGCTGGCGCTGGTCGGCCCCACCGGCGTGGGCAAGACCACCACCACCGCCAAGCTGGCCGCGCGCTTCGTGCTCAAGCACGGCCCGGAACGGCTCGCGCTGCTGACCACCGACACCTTCCGTATCGGCGCGCATGAGCAGCTGCGCATCTACGGCGACATCCTCGGCGTGCCGGTGCACGCGGTCAAGGACGCCTCCGACCTGCGCTTCGCGCTGGCCGCGCTCAGCGAGAAGCACCTGGTCATCATCGACACCGTCGGCATGAGCCAGCGCGACCGCAGCCTGTCCGAGCAGATCGCCATGCTGGGCGGCGTGCAGGCCCCGGTGCAGCGCATCCTGCTGCTCAACGGCGCCAGCCACGGCGACACGCTCAACGAAGTGGTGCACGCCTACCGCCACGACACCTCGCCCGACGGCGGCATCGACGGCTGCATCGTCAGCAAGCTCGACGAAGCCACGCACCTGGGCTCGGTGCTCGACGTGGTGATCCGCCACCGCCTGCCGGTCTACTACGCCTCCACCGGCCAGCGCGTGCCCGAGCACCTGGAGCTGGCCAGCGGCACCGCCCTGGTCGAGCGCGCCTTCCAGACCCCGCGCCGCGGCTCCGTGTTCGCCGAGGCCGAAGCCGCGCGCCGCGCCTTGCCCGCGCGCGGCGAAGGCGCCGCCGCCACCGGCGCCGACGGCATGCTGCGCTCGCTGACCGACAGCGCCAACGCCGTGAGCGACTGCGTCGACCAGCTCGACGGCGGCAACTACGGTTTCGACCTGGTGCGCACGCTCTGGCAGCAGCGCGCGGACAGCGCGCCCTCGGCGCGGCTGATGGCGCAGCACGTGCGCGAGTCCGTCTGCCGCGATCTGGTGCGCCAGTGCGACCGCTTCGTGCTCGCGCTGAGCGCCGTGGTGGCCGCGCCCGCGGCCGGCCGCCGCGCCGCGCGCCCGTGGCTGCACACGCTGTGGCTGGCCGACCGCGACGGCCTGCCGCTGGCCGCCGCCGTGGCGCCCGGCGGGCGCACCGCGCCGGTGTTGCAGGCCACGCAAGGCGGCTGGGAAACCGACGCGGTCAACCTGGCCGCCACCATCGCCGCCACGCGCACCGTCGTCAACGTGCTCGACGCCATGCCGGCGCCGGCCATGCTGGCGCGCTGGCAGACCGCGGGCGAGCGCTGGCTCACCGCCACCCGCAGGACCACGCGCGTGGTCAGCGGCGGCGCCGCGCTGAAGGTCGACGCGCTGGCCGACACGCTGACCTTCCACGCCGTCGAGGAAATGGAATACCGCGGCCGCGCCGCCGCGCAGTGGGTCGCGCAGGCGCCGGTGCGCGTGCTGGAAAGCCAGGCGCGCGGCGCGCGCGGCGCCGAGGGCGGCATCGAAGCCGGCCTGCTGGTCTCGCGCGTGGTCGATCTCGACAACGGCCAGACCCTGGCCGTGCAGTACCTGCTGTGCGATCCCGCGCTGCTAGGCGAGGGCGCGCAACTGGCGCGCTGGGCGCGCTGGGCCGAAGACGGCGAGGCGCAGCTGCGCACGCTCGGCCATGCGCTCGACCACCTGAGCCAGGGCGAGCGCCAGGACGGCGCCGGCGATGCCGCCCAGGCCGAGGGCCAGGCCTGCGCGCGCCTGCTGGCCCTGCAGATGGCCATCGCCTCGCTGCGCCTGGAGCAGGCCGGCGACACCGAGGCCGCCGCCTTCCTCGCGCGCCTGTCGGCGCGCGCGCCGGCGCGCCAGACCCCGAACGCCGCGGTGCTGGTCGAAGGCATGGGCCGCCTGCTGGCGCTGCTGGACGTGCTGGAGAACTACCCCGCGCGCAGCGGCCGCGCCGCCGTCCGCGACGCGGCGCCCGCCGTTTCAGCCGCTGTTTCTGCCACTGTCTCCACCGCCGCTTCCACCGCCGTTTCCACCGTCGCTTCCGCCACGGAGGCGGACGCCTTTACCGACAGCAGCCGCATGTTCAAGGCACTGGCGCAGGTGCAGGGAGAGTAAGACGTGAATTCTCTCGCCCTCGACCAGGCCGAAAGCCTGCGGCGCATGCTGGCGCCGCGCGTCACGCGCCGCATCGCGGTGGTGGCGAGCGACGCCGGCGCCGGCGCCACCACGGTCGCGCTCGGCCTGGCCAACGCGCTCGCCATGCAGGGCGAGCGCGTGCTGCTGATCGACGAAGACCGCGCCGGCGCGCGCGCCACGCGGCTGTCCGGCGCGGCGCCCGCCGACACGCTGGACGCGGTGCTGGGTGGTGCCGCCACGCTCGAGGCCGCGCTCGGCCAGCGTCCCGCCGGCGCCATCGGCGTGCTGCCCGCCAGCGCCCAGGCCGGCGGCGACCTGCAGTTGCTCAACGGCTACCGCACCGTGCTCAGCGATGCGCGCGGCGACGCCGATGGCGCGCTGTCGCCGATGGCCGCCGCGGCCCACAACCTGATCGTGGTGCTGCGCGCGGAGCCGGCCTCGATCAAGGCCGCCTACGCCTGCATCAAGCAGCTCAACCATCTCTACGCCTGCCGCCGCTTCCACCTGGTGGTCAACGCCGCGCCTAGCGACGCGGCCGCCACCGCGGTGCTAGGCAACCTGGCGCGCACCGCCAGCCAGTACCTCGGCGTGGACGCGCGCGCGGCGGGCAGCCTGCCGCTCGACCCGCTGGTCGCGCGCAGCGCGGCGCTGGGCCGCTGCGTGGTCGAAGCCTTCGCGGCCGCGCCGGCCACGGCCGCCCTGCGCCGCCTGGCCACCGGCGTCGCCGCCTGGCCGTTGCCCGCGGCGGCGGAAAACCGTTCAACCCTTCCGGCCACGCCCCTGGCGCCGCCGGCCACGGCCCTGGCCTGAACGCCGGGCCTGCAAGCAAGCTAGGACTCACGAGAATTCCACCATGTACACGATTCAGGGAAAGCTCGAACAGACGGATACGGTGACCGCGCATGCGTCGCTGGTGCGTCGCATCGCCTTGCAACTCGCCGCCAAGCTGCCCGCCAGCGTCCAGCTCGACGACCTGATCCAGGCCGGCATGATCGGCCTGCTCGATGCCGCCAAGCGCTACGAAGACACCCACGGCGCGCGCTTCGAGACCTACGCCAGCCAGCGCATCCGCGGCGCCATGCTCGACGAGGTGCGCGCCAACGACTGGCAGTCGCGCAGCCTGCGCCAGTTCACGCGGCGCATCGAGCGTACCGTGCGCGGCCTCGAGCAGACGCTCGGCCGCACGCCGCTGGACTCCGAGGTGGCGCAGGAGCTGGAGCTGCCGCTGGAGGAATACCAGACCCTGCTCAACGAGGTCTACGGCTGCCAGTTGCTGCACTACGAAGACTTCGAACGCTCCGGCGAGGAAGATTTCCTGGACCGCCACCTGAGCGTCAGCGACGACGGCAACCCGCTCACCGTGCTGATGGAAAGCGGCATGCGCGAAGCGCTGATCCGCGCCATCGAGCGCCTGCCCGAGCGCGAGAAGCTGGTGCTGTCGCTGTGCTACGACCAGGAGCTAAACCTGCGCGAGATCGGCGCCGTGCTCGACGTCACCGAATCGCGCGTGTGCCAGATCCGCAGCCAGGCCATCACGCGCCTGCGCTCCCAACTGCGCGGCCTGCTATGACCCTGCCGCTGCGCTGGTCCCGCTGTCTCGCCGTGGCGGCGCTGGCCGCCTGCGGCGGCCACGGCTGGGCCGGCCCGGCCGGGCAGACGCTGCACTCATGGTCCGCTTCCGTGAGCGGCCCCGCGCTGTACGGCAAGGGCCTGCGCACCGTCTCCGCGCCCATCACGCCCACCGGCTACCTGCCGCAGGCCGAAGGCGCGATCACCACGGTGCGCTGGCGCTACGCCTTCAACCGCACGCCGCCGCACGACCTGCAGGCCTACCTGTGCAACGCGCAGCGCTGCGTGCTGCTGTCCGGCGCCG
Organism: Cupriavidus sp. WS; assembly: GCF_000395345.1. Classification (NCBI taxonomy): domain Bacteria; kingdom Pseudomonadati; phylum Pseudomonadota; class Betaproteobacteria; order Burkholderiales; family Burkholderiaceae; genus Cupriavidus; species Cupriavidus sp. WS. Next base: position 13,442 of record NZ_AQPL01000383.1, read on the forward strand.
AAGGGCTGACCGATGCGTTCGGCGGCGACGATGCCGCCAACGGTTTCGTCTTTGCGTTCCAGGTACCGGGCAGGGGCGCGCTGACGCCGGTCCTGCAAGGGCAGTCGGGGCAGGTGGTGGTGGGATACCGGTAGGCGTCGGCGGTCCCTTCTCCGGCGGTTCCTTCTCTTCACGACGCGCTGGCCGCCAGTGCCGCGCAGCACGGGCCGGTCTGTGCATGGCCGGTCTGCAGGCCTTGCCTGAACGGGTTCGGCGAGACGTTCATGGATCTCCGGCTCTCAGGCGAAGCGGCAGGAAATACTGCCGAGCCGGTCGTAGTCGACATGGAAGGTGTCGCCGGGCGCCGCCGCCACCGGGCGGGTGAAGGAGCCGCCCAGGATCACCTGGCCGGCCTCCAGCGTGACGTCGTAGGGTGCCAGCTTGTTGGCCAGCCAGGCCACGCCCCTGGCCGGGTGGTTGAGCACCGCCGCGGAAACCCCGGATTCCTCGATCACGCCGTTGCGGTAGAGGATCGCCGGCACGCGGCGCAGGTCGATCTCGTCCGGCCGCACGGCGCGCCCGCCCATGACCACCCCGGCGTTGGCGGCGTTGTCGGAGATGGTGTCGACGACCTTGCGCGTGGCTTTGGTCTCCGGGTCCACCTGCTCGATGCGCGCGTCGATGATCTCCAGCGCCGGGATCACCCATTCGGTGGCGTCGAGCACGTCGAACAGGCTGACGCCGGGCCCGCGCAGCGGCTTGCCGAGGATGAACGCCAGCTCCACTTCGACGCGCGGCACGATGAAGCGCGCGCACGGAATGTCGCCGCCTTCGTCGAAGAACATGTCGTCGAGCAGCGCGCCGTAGTCCGGCTCCGCGATGTTCGATGAAACCTGCATGGCGCGCGAGGTCAGGCCGATCTTGTGGCCCTTGAGCACGCGGCCGCCGGCGATCTTCTGCGCCACCCAGGCGCGCTGGATGGCGTAGGCGTCCTCGATGGCCAGCGCCGGGTAGTCGAGGGAAAACTGCCGCACCTGCCGGCGCGAGCGCTCGGCGGCGTCGAGGCGGGTGGCGGCTTCCTGGATCAGGGTGGAGTCGAGCATGGCGTTGTCTCTCAGCGGGGGTTGACCGCGGCGGCCGGCGTCAGCCCGCCTGGCCCTTGAGGAAGGCGTGGACGTTGTTCTGCTTGTAGTTGAGCTCCGCATCCAGCTCGCTCATCTCGAAAGACAACGCCAGCGGGCGCCGCGCCTGCAGTTCGGCGAAGTGGGCCTTGATCACCGCGAACAGTGCGTCGGCGACCTGCCGGCGGGTTGCCAGGTCGCGCCCGGCGCCCACCTTCAGGCTCATGTGGACGAAGGCGTAGTCGTGCCGGCCGTCGGCCATGCGCCAGGTGTCGATGCGCACGGCGCGGCTGCGGATGCCGCCGAGCGGGAAGATTCCGCTCGCGCCGAGACAGGCATGGACCTGCTCGAACAGGCCGGGCAGGTCGGCCTCGGCTTCGATGTTGTGGGTGTACTCGGCGATGAAGTGCGGCATGGCGGCTTCCTCAGAGGCGGCTGGCGCAAGGGTTGCCGGCGCCGGCCCAGGCCTGCGCGGCGGGTATCGCCGCGCCGTCCTGCGGGGTGACCGGGAGCACGGCGTTGGTCTGCCCGGTGCCGGAGGAACCGAAGTAGGGCGTCACCACCTCCGCCTTGCCGTCATAGGCGGACCAGCCGAGCGCGCCCAGCAGCATGGCGGTGTCGTGCATGAAGCCTTCGCCGTGGCCCTTGGCGGCGTACTCGGGCAGCATGTCGCAGAAGTCCCGCCACTCGCCTCGCTGCCACATCGCCAGCACCTGATGGTCGAGGGTCTCGAGGAACGGGGTCCAGATGCGGTCGGCGAACGACGGCGCCTGGCCGTTCTGGGCGAAACGGTGGGACAGCGAGCCGCTGGCCAGGAAGGCCACGGTGCCGTCGTAGTGTTCCTCGACCGCCTTGCGCATGGCCCAGCCCAGGCGCGCGCTGTCGTTGAGATAGTGCACCGTGCACATCGCCGAGACCGAGATCACCTTGAAGTGCTGGTCCTGGTTCATGTAGCGCATCGGCACGAGCGTGCCGTACTCGGGCGCGAGCGTGGTGGCGTCGTGGGCCAGCACGTCCACGTCCATGGCCCTGCAACCATCGGCGAGGATGTGCCCGAGTTCGGGGTTGCCCGGGAAGCCGTACTCCATGTTGGCGATGAAGTGCGGCAGTTCGTTGCTGGTGTACAGCCCTTCGAAGCGCGGCGCGCAATTGACGTGGTAGCCGGCATTGACGAGCCAGTGGGTGTCGAACACCACGATGGTGTCCACCCCCAGCTCGCGGCAGCGGCGGCCGATCTCCTTGTGGCCGTCGATGGCCGCCTGGCGGCTGCCGTGTCGAGGGCCGGGGAGTTCCGAGAGGTACAGCGAAGGAACGTGAGTGGTCTTGGCAGCTAGAGCGAGTTTGCCCATGTCGAGTCTCCTGGTGAGGGGCGCCGTGCCCGTTTCTTGTCCTTGTCGATGTCACGCCGGCGGTTGCGGCGGCCTCGGACGGCCGCTCTGTCGTCTGGCCACGCCTCACACGCCCCAGCGGGGAATGTGATGGCAGCCCATGGAAATGCACACGTTCTTGACCTCGGCGAAGACCTCGAAGCTGTACTGGCCGCCCTCGCGCCCGGTGCCCGAACTCTTCACCCCGCCGAACGGCTGGCGCAGGTCGCGCACGTTCTGGCTGTTGACGAAGACCATGCCGGCCTCGATGCCGCGCGCCAGGCGATGGGCTTTGCCGATGTCCTGGGTCCAGATGTAGGAGGCCAGGCCGTACTCGGTGTCGTTGGCCAGGCGCAGCGCCTCGGCCTCGTCCTTGAACTTCATCAGGCAGACCACCGGGCCGAAGATCTCTTCGCGGGCGATGCGCATGCGGTTGTCCACATCGGCGAATACCGTCGGTTGGATGAACTGCCCGCGAGACAAGTGTGCCGGCAGGTTGGCCGGGCGCTCCAGGCCGCCGGCGAGCAGGCGCGCGCCTTCCTCGATGCCGATGCGGATGTAGCCGGTGACCTTGTCGTGGTGGGCCTGGGTGATCATCGAGCCGACCTGGGTCTTCGGGTCCTGCGGGTCGCCGACGATCAGGCGCCGGGCGCGGGCGGCGAACGCCTCGACGAAGCGTTCATAGACCGTCTCCTGGATGAAGATGCGGCTGCCCGCGGTGCAGCGCTCGCCGTTCAGCGAGAAGATGGTGAACAGCGCGGCGTCGAGCGCGCGGTCGAGGTCGGCGTCGTCGAAGACCAGCACCGGCGACTTGCCGCCCAGCTCCATCGAATACTTCTTCAGCCCGGCCGCCTGCATGATCTTGCGTCCGGTGGCGGTGCCGCCGGTGAAGGAGATGGCGCGCACGTCCGGGTGGCGGACCAGGGCCTCGCCGGCGGCGGCGCCATAGCCCTGCACCACGTTGAGCACGCCCGGCGGAATGCCGGCTTCGAGGGCCAGGCGGCCCAGCTCGTTGGCGGTCAAGGGCGAGAGTTCGCTCATCTTCAGCACCGCGGTGTTGCCCAGCGCGAGGCACGGCGCGGTCTTCCAGGTGGCGGTCATGAACGGCACGTTCCACGGCGATACCAGCCCGCACACGCCCACCGGCTGGTACAGGGTGTAGTTGAGCATCTGGTCGTCCACCGGGTAGCTGTGGCCGTCCATGCGCGTGCAGACCTCGGCGAAGAACTCGAAGTTGTGCGAGGCGCGGGGGATCAGCACGTTCCGGGTCTGGTGGATCGGCAGGCCGGTGTCGAGGGTTTCCAGCTCGGCCAGCCTGGGCACGTTGCGGTCGATCAGCTCGCCCAGCTTGCGCATCAGCTTCGCGCGTTCGCGCGCCGGGGTGCCGGCCCATTTCGGGAAGGCTTCCCTGGCCGCCGCGACGGCCAGGGCGATTTCCTCGGCGCCGCCGCTGGCGACCTCGGCGATGACCTCGGTGGTGGCCGGGTTGACGGTTTCGAAGACGGTCCTGCTTTCGACCTCGCGGCCGTTGATCCAGTGCCTGATCATGGTTCTGCCTCCGCTTGTTACGGGCGGGCGCGGTTCGCGAAGAACTCGGCCTCGCTGACGATTCGGTTGGCCAGGCGGCCGACGCCTTCCACTTCCACCACCACTTCGTTGCCCGGGACCACGTCGGCCAGGCCTTCCGGCGTGCCGGTGGCGATCATGTCCCCCGGCTGCAAGGTCATGAAGCTGGAGAAATATTCGACCAGGAAGGGGATGTCGAAGATCATGTCCGCGGTGGTGCCTTCCTGCTTCAGCTCGCCGTCGATCCAGGTGCGCAGCGTCAGCCGCGACGGGTCGGGCACCTCGTCGGGCGTGATGATCCAGGGGCCGACCGGGGTGGTGGCGTCGCGGTTCTTCACGCGCAGGTTGGGCCGGTAGTAGTTCTCCAGGTAGTCGCGGATCGCGTAGTCGTTGCACACCGTGTAGCCGGCCAGGTAGGCGAGGGCGTCGTCGCGCCCGACGTTGCGCGCCGTCCTGCCGATCACCGCCACCAGTTCGCACTCATAGTGCATGTAGGCCACGTTGTCCGGGCACCAGGTGACCTGGTTGTGGCCGGTGTAGGCGCCGCGCGACTTGATGAACGCCAGCGGCTCGGTGGGTGCCTTGAAGGCCAGCTCGGCGGCATGGTCGGCATAGTTCAGGCCGAGGGCGAACATGCTGCCGCTGGCCGGCGGCAGCCATTCCACCTGGCGTTCGCCGAGCAGGCGGCCATCGGCCAGGCGCACGGCATTGCCGGCCTCCACCGTGACGGCGTGCATTGTTCCCTGGTAGCGGATGCGTGCGTGTTTCATCTTAGACCGCCTCCGCCACGATGCGATTGCGCAGGCGGCCGAGGCCCTCGATCTCCACCACCACTTCATCGCCCGGCTGCACGTCGACGCGGCCTTCGGGGGTGCCGGTGATCAGCACGTCGCCGGCATGCAGGGTCATGAATTCGCTGATCTCGGCGATCAAGCGGGGAATTCCGCGCACGAGGTTGGCGCTGCTATTTTCCTGGCGCAGCTCGCCGTTGACCAGCAGGCGGATCGGCAGCGCGTGCGGGTCGGCGATCTCGTCGCGGCCGATCACCTCGGTGCCCAGCGCGCAGAAGCCGTCGCGGCATTTGGCCTTGACCGCCGGGCGGTAATAACTGTCTTCCGGCAGGCTGAACTCGTTGACGATCACGTAGCCGGCCACGTAGTCCATGGCCTGTTCCTCACCGACGCGGCTGGCGTCGCGGGCAAGCACCACGCCCAGCGCCGGGCCAGGCTGCAGGCGTTCGGTGCCGGCGGGGAAGACCACCGCCTGGCCGTCGCCGTTGCGTGTATTGGGTGTCTTGATGAACAGCACCGGCTTGACCGGCGGCTTCTGGTAGGGCGGCTGCTGGAATTCCTCCAGCCGGCCGCGCAACAGGCCCTGATAGTTCAGCGCGACGCCGAACAGGGTGCCCGTTGCGGCTTCGCTGACAGCGCGGCGCATGGCTTCGTTCTCCTGGTTCCACCGGGATCGCCGTCGGGCGCCCTGATTTCGTTAACGTGTTATCTTTATAGTTAAGATATTAACTACAGTCAAGCCATTGCTCAAGAGGATTCGTCGCGCTCCCTCCAGTAGCGACATCTCGCCCAGGATCATTGCTAGGAGTCAGACGGATGAGGCGGTGCCGCGGTGATATGCGTGCGATAGCGGGAGCGGGTTTGCCGGTAGGGACCAGGATGGTTAAAATCTTATCCAATTCCAGCCGAGCATCCCCACATGTCCAGTCCGCGCCCGTCCCTGACCCTCACGCTGTTGCAGGCGCGTGAGGCCGCCATGGCTTTTTTCCGGCCTTCGCTCAACCAGCATGACCTCACCGAACAGCAGTGGCGCATCGTGCGCATCCTTCGCCAGCAGGGCGAGATGGAAATCTACCAACTGGCGCAGCAGGCCTGCATCCTCAAGCCGAGCATGACCGGCGTGCTGGCGCGCATGGAGCGCGACGGCCTGGTGCGCCGCTGGAAGTCCGGGCACGACCAGCGCCGCGTGCTGGTGTGCCTGAGCGAGGCGGGGCAGCAGTGCTTTGTCGATATGAGCGAGGACATGGAGAGAAACTACCGGCGCATCCTCGCGCAGTTCGGCGAGGACAAGCTGCGATTGCTGCTCGGGCTGCTCGACGAGCTCAAGCACATCAAGCCTTGAGGTTCTCGTCCGGCCAAATTCCGCGGCAAGCGCCCGGGGGCGCGAGATTGCGCTGGTTGGCCTGATGCGGTGCTGATGGGGCGCGAGGATCTGCGCCTGTTCCAGCGCTTCAACCAGTTGATCGAGCGGCACTACCCCGAGCGCTGGCTGCTTGGCGCTCACGCCGAGCCGCGTGCTTCGGCGGCGGATAGATCGGGACGTTCAGGACGGTGCTGCGCGGCCTTGCAAGGGCGCTGTGGCTTCCGGTGGCGATGTCGGTGGATTGTGCAGGTTTGCCGGAGGAGTTGGTCGCACCTGGCTGCATGGTTGTACCGCTTTGCCGCGCAAGATCAGGCAATGGAGCGTCTCACCAGTTCCTTCGTATTTGCCATTGCCCTCGATGCGGATCGAACCGTCAGGCGACAACGCCAGGTTCGTGAATCCACCGCCGGAGAAGATGTAATCGCCAACGCGAAAATCGGCGCCATGCGCTGTACTCGACCATTCCATGAGTTCTTGAGATCCCAATGTTCATGATCGAATGGCCGAAAGCGCCCATCTTGGTGCCATCGGTGGCGGTGCGACTGCCTTTTACGGCCAACTGCTTCATGGTCAAGCCTCCATCTCCATCCAACGTTGCAGGGTCATCCGCGATCGCGGTCGGCCTTCAGCAGTTTGAGCCGCGTCTGTCCATCGGGGGTGAAGTGCGTGCCGAAGCGCACCAGCCCGGCCTGATGCAGGTGGCAGCTCATGGTGAAGCTAAGCAGCATGCCGGGCTCGGTCTCTTCGATGGTGAGGTCGATCGCCTTCAGCCTCGGCTCGTAACGCAGCAGCGTGGTTTCGATTTCGCGCTTGAGCGTATGCGCGGAGGCGGGCAGGTGCCGGTAGATGCGGGACAGATCGCCAAGACCATAGTCCGGCAGATGGGCCAGGCCGCCGCGGCGGCTGTTGAGGATGCGCTGGATGTTGTCCTGCACCGAGAGGAAGGTCTGTGTGGCCGCGTCGAATTCGCCGATCGGGGCTCCGTTCGCAAAATGCCCCGTCACGGCCTCGAAGAACCCTGGCCCGCCACGCATCACGCGCCCGCCTGCGCGCCCACGCAGGTTTCCTCAAAGCTCAGCCCGATGCCGTCCGCCTCGGAGAACGATAGCTGGATTGACTTCGGCATCTGCCGGTCGGCCATGCGCACCAGTAGCTCGCGCGATAGCACCGGCAGAATCTGCTGGTCAAGCAGGCTGTCGATATTGCGCGCTCCGGAATCGGGCAGCAGGCAGGCCCGCACCAGTTCGGCGACCAGCGCGTCGCCGCAGCTCAGCGGCATGCCGAAGCGATTTGCGATCCGCTGAGCTACCCTGGCAAGCTTCATCCGCACAATCGCGGTCATGGCCTCGGCCGACAGCGGGCGGTACACGATGGTCTGGAAGCGTGCCAGCAGCGCCGGCTGGAAGCGATCGATCAGCAGCGGACGAATCGCTTCCATCAGGGTGCCGGTCGGGAGTTCGGCACCGGCCTGTGCCGCAGCGTCGGTTGCTGCCAGAATCTGCTCGCTGCCGAGATTCGAGGTCATCAGGATCACGGTGTTGCGGAAGTCGATCACCCGGCCTTCTCCGTCCCGCATGAAGCCGCGGTCGAATACCTGATAGAACAGATTCAGCACGTCGCGGTGGGCCTTCTCGACTTCATCCAGCAGGACAATGCTGTAGGGGCGCTGGCGGACCGCTTCGGTCAGCACACCGCCTTCGCCATAGCCGACATAGCCCGGCGGCGATCCCTTTAGCTGCGAGACCGTGTGCGCTTCCTGGTATTCCGACATGTTGATGGTGATGAGCGAACGTTCGCCGCCGAACATCTGGTCAGCCAGCGCCCGAGCGGTTTCGGTCTTGCCGACGCCGGATGGCCCGACCAGCAGGAACACGCCCAGCGGCGCGTCCTCCGATTTCAGACCGGCCTTGGCGGTGCGCAGGCTCTTGCCCAGCGCGGCCAGCGCTTCGTCCTGGCCGACGACGACCTGGCCCAGACGCGTTTCCAGCGCCAGCAAGGTGGCGATTTCGCTCGACAGCAGGCTATCGACCGGCACCCCGGTCCAGTCGGCAATCACCTGGGCAATGGCGGTCTCGTCGACTTCTGCGTGGAGCAAGGCGGCGTGGCCGTGCCTGGCCAATGCCTGGTGGGCAGCCTGGATCGATGGCGCCAGATCCAGGCGGGCCGACTCGTCGGTGGCCGCCTGCCACTGCACGCGCAACGCGATCAAGGTTTCGGCGGCACGCTTCTGTTCGGCGAAGACGTGCGCGAACGCGTTCAACTCGCTGGCGAGCGCGGCGAGCCGCGCATCGATGGCCGCCAGCCGTTCGCCGGCCTCGGTGCCGGTGGCAGCCTGGTCCTCCAGCAGGGCGGAGCGTTCGGCCTCGAGCGCCCCACGCTTCGCTTCGCAGGCGGAAATGGCGATCGGAGTGGCCTCCAGGCTCATGCGCACGCGGGCGGCGGCAGTGTCGAGCAAGTCGACGGCCTTATCCGGCAACTGGCGCCCGGTCAGGTAGCGGCGCGACAGCCGGACAGCGGCGCCCACGGCCGCATCGGTGATATGCACGCCGTGGTGATGCGCATATCGCTCCTTCAGGCCCCGCAGCATCAGGCACGCGTTCTCATCGTCGGGCTCGTCGACCTTGATCATCTGGAAGCGGCGCTCCAGCGCGGCGTCGCGCTCGAAGTACTGCTTGTATTCGGACCACGTCGTGGCCGCAATGGTACGCAGTTCGCCGCGCGCCAGCGCCGGCTTGAGCAGGTTGGCCGCGTCGGCGCCGCCAGCGGTATTGCCGGCACCGATCAGGGTGTGGGCCTCGTCGATGAAAAGCAGAATCGGGGTCGGAGACTGCTGCACGGCCTCGATGACGTTCTTGAGGCGCTGCTCGAACTCGCCCTTGACCCCGGCACCGGCCTGCAGCAGACCCAGGTCCAGCGTCAGCACGCTGACATCGCGGATGACGGCGGGCACATCCCCTTCGGCGATTTTTAGCGCGAGCCCTTCGACGAGCGCGGTCTTGCCGACACCGGGCTCGCCGACCAGAATCGGATTGTTCTTGCGGCGGCGCGCCAGAATGTCGACCATCTGACGGATTTCGACATCGCGGCCAAACACCGGGTCGATCTTGCCATCGCGTGCCTTTCGGGTGATATCGGTGGTGAAGCGGTCCAGCGCCAACGTGTCGGCCTGGCCGGGCATCGCCCTGCCCGGGGCAGGCGAGGTGGGCGCT
>NZ_AQPL01000384.1:0-6064 GCF_000395345.1 Cupriavidus sp. WS
GGGCGCTGCCGCCGGTCCCGGCGTCAGCGGGTCGGGCGCTTGCCCGTCCGCTCCAGGGCCAATGGGCGAGGCCGCCTCGATCGAGATCTTGTTCAGTTCGCGCATCAGCCGTTCGATCTGCACGGCCGACACGGACAGGAGCGGCCAGGCATCAGGCGCACGCAGCAGGTGCGGCGAGTCGGCCAGCGCCGCAAGCAGATGTGCCGAGCGGATGGGCCGAGCCTCGCTGGGGCCCGCTGCTTCGAGCGAGGCGCGCATCCAGGCAGCTTCCAGCCACTGGCCGACGCGCTGCGAGAGGCCTGGCTTGCCGCGCAGGTCGTGCGGCAGCCGGTCGATGGCGGCCAGCAGCGCGTTCCAGATGCCGTCGACATCCAGTTCATAACGCCGCAGGATCGCCAGCAGGTCGCCGTCGCCCAACTCCAGCAGCTTGATCAGCCAGTGCTCGACCTCGATGTCCCGGTGGGCGCGTGTTTCACAGAGACTGGCTGCCTCGGTGAGGGCTTGGGCGCAGTGGTCGTTCAGGCGACGCAGGAACGGGGAAGGATCGCGGGCGGTCATGGCGTGGGAGAAAGAACGCAGGAAGGGGAAAATGGGGCGCGCGGACCACGACATGTCGTCCATGCAAGACGGCCAGCCGGCGCCTGGCGCCGGCTGCGCGCGTGTTACGAGCGCTCGTTCCAGCTGTCGGCGTGGATGATGTTGCCGTCCTTGTACGACCAGGTGATTTTCTCGTAGCGCAACTCGATGTCTTCGAGGTGGTTGTGTTTTTCGTAGGCCGGGTTCTTGATGTCCAGCATCTTGGGCGTCACGCCAACCACCTTCACGTTTTCCAGCTTGGTGTTGAAGTATTCCTTTTCCTTGCCGGCGTCGTCGATCTTGTACCACTTGATCTCGATCGACTTCAGGGTCTGGCCGCTGGTGACCGCTTTGTACAGATAGGGGGTTGATGCGTCAGTTTCCTTGGTGAACAAGATCGGCTTGTGCACGCGCGTGCCGGTCAGCTTGCCGGTGTTGGAGTCGGTCGGGATATTGACAGCGTGGTCAAAGGCGACGACTTCGACGCTGCCCTCGCGGCCGGACACGGTGACCGAACCCTTGACATCGGCACCGCCATCGTCCTTGATCCACATGTACGCGGGAATTGCCATTTCTTCTTACTCCTTCTGCTGGAATGAACAGGCCGACTGGCCCGAGGGTGTCCGATTGTCGTGACGGTCATCGCGACAATCGGGGACAAGCGTGATCTCGACACGGCGGTTCGCAGCGCGCCCCGCTTCGGTGTCGTCGGTGGCCTTGGGCCGAGTGTCCCCGTAGCCCTGGATCGCAAAGTGCGTGAGTGGCAGGCCAGCGGCATCGGCCAGCCAGTCGCGCACCGACGCGGCACGTGCCTCGGAGAGTTTGAGGTTGCTGTCCGGGTTGCCGGTGGTGTCGGTATGTCCGGCCACCAGCACGCGCTTGTCCGGATGCGCCTTGATCATCTCGAGCGCGCCAATCAGCACCCGGTTCGAACCGGGGTTCAGGACGGCGCTGCCGCTCTTGAAGAGGGACAGGCTGTCGAGCTCGATGGTCGAGGGTGGCGGTGCGGGGGGCTGATACGCGGCGATCAGCGTGTTGAGCGGGGTGAGCAATGGGACGCCCCGATAGAAACCCAGGCCCAGGCGCGGTGGCACGCCAGCGCGGGCATACCGCTCAAGCTCGTCGCGGTCGCGCTTGATGGCCCGCAGCGCATCGACCCGGGCGGCGTCGTGCTCTGGGCTGATGGCGCGATAGCGTGCCATATCGTCGATGACGCGCGCCACCAGCGCCCGGTTCTGCCAGGCCGAGGCCGCGCAGGCGGCACAGAATGCCAGCGCCAGCCAGGCAAAGGCATGTCCCAAGGCACGCGGCAAGGTTCGTCGCACTGGCTGCAGGGCGATGCCCTGGATCAGGGGCTCCGGTAACGGGTAAGCTGCACGCCGGCCATCCCGGCTGTGCCGGGCGAGTCGGCTCAGGGCTGTCGTCTGCTCGGTGAAACGGGTCAGTAGCGAGTTTGCAGCGGGGATTCCGACGACGGTGGTCACGCCGAATGCTGCGACGCGCACCGGGCGCCCATGCCGGATTCCATCGCGCTGATTCTCGACGAAGGCGGGCAGCAGCGCGCCAGCGGCCCACCGTGCCAGGGTGTCAAGACGCGTGGCGCGATGCATGCGGGCCTCGCGATCCAGCGGAACTGCGGCTTGCGCATACTGCAGGGCGTGCGTGGCGATGCTGGTCGCCAGGGTCTCGCCCGACACCATCTCCATGCCAGACATCCCGAACCAGGGGCAGTCGTCCGGCGTACCGTCCGCCTCTTCGGCATACACGGCGACGCAGACCGGCAACGCATAGCCGACCGCGCGGCTGGCCTCTCCGATGGCCGAGCGCCAGCGCCTGAGCCCTGCGTTCAGCGTACCCGCATTGTCGGCCTGGTCGGCGCCAATCAGGCAGGCGACGGCATCCGGACCCTGCTCCTCGCGCCATCGCTTGAGGGCATCCGCTACATGAGCCAACCGGGTCGGATCGTCGACACGCACCCAGATCGCGGTGTCGGTGATCCGAACCATCGCATCGCCAAAGGCCTGCGCCGGGGCGCCGGTGGCATCTCCCACGGTCAGCACCAGCGGCGTATTGCGCCGGATGTCGCCGGGCAGCGCATCCAGCGATGCCCTGACAGCCTGCAGCACCGGCGCCGCAGCACGCCGGCGCGCATGCAGCCGCCGGGTGACCACGATGATCGCGAGCAGCGCCAGGGTGATCGTGAAGGCGGCGAGCAGCAGATTCCACCTCGACGCCCAAGGCGAGCTGAATGCCAGCCAGGCGAGCGCGAGTGCCGCGATCCAGGCAAACAACGTACGGTAGGGGTAGCCGGTCACGACACCCCTTTCAGCTCGCGAGCCGGGTGATCGCCGCAGCCAGCCACCGATCGAGCGCAACATAGACCAGACCCGCGCCAACGCAGGCGGTGACCACCCAGGCAAGCGGCGACAGTTGGCGCCATCGAGGTGTCTTGCCGGCGGTCACCAGCACCGGGCCGGAAGCGTTTCGCCAGCCGGCGAGATCCAGGCGTTCATCGATGGCGCGCATGAGGGCGGTGCGGGCGCTGGCGCCCTCCAGGGCATATCGGCCCCGAAAACCCAGCCCGAGGACGGCGTGGAACACGGCGAGCAGCGGCAGCACCGGCTGCGGATCGGCCAGGCGCCGCTCGATGCGGGCAATCAGCATCTCCCCGGCATTGTGGCTCTGGAACTGCGCTACCTGCATTGGCTCACGCTCCCAGGCGTCGCGGTCGGCGCCCTGCAGCCGACCTAGCGCTACCTCGTCCAGCAGGGCGCACTGGGCATAGGCGGCGTCTTCTATCACGTCGACCGGCTGGCCGCTCGCCACGAATTCCTCGCGCAGGCGGGCTACCTGTTCGACACACTTTGCCCGGAACGTTTCGAAGCCAGCGGTCGGTCTGGCGGAGTCGGCGAGTTCCGTGACGGTCAGCGCTGTGTCGCGCAGTGCGAGCGGGAGCATCATGGCGGGGGTACGCATGGTGGAGGGACTCATGCCGGCAATACCGCGAAGAGTTCGAGCGACACGTCCGGCAACGAAGCCGGCACGTAGAATTGGCAGGCCCGTGCGTCCAGCATGCGCTTGAACGCCGGGTGGGCGCTGTCGAGCGCAAAGTACTGGTTCTCGATGCGCACCGGAATGGCGGCGGGCAGGCGCGACATCGTGCGCAGCGGAATGCCGGGCAGCGCGGAGTTGACGATCTGTTCCACCTCGTCCGGTGCCCCGGCCTTGCATAGGCGCGGCAGTTGTTCAAGCAGCGTGTGGGCCGGCAGTCCAGCCTGCACGGACAGGTAGTACTCGGCCCCTTCGACCAGCCGTTCGTCAAGGATCTTGCCTACCCAGACCGTGGGCCGGGCACGTTCGAGTGCCACCGGCACCACGCGCGATGGGATCACCGTGTCAAGCAGGGTGCGGATCAGCGATTCCAGTTCCGCGAACACCGGTTCGGGGGCGAGATGGTCATAAGCCGGAATGGCCTGGAGGGTCTCGGTGGTGGAGAAGGTCAGTAGTGCCCCGGCCAGCCGGGCCAGGGTGCCGTAAAGTCGTTCGGGATGCTGCTGCGGGGCCGCATGCAGGCGCGCCAGATCCGGCCAGGTGCTGTTCACGCTGTGCAGCAGCCAGAAGAGGGCCACATCGGCAACCGCGTAGTCGGCGATCTGGTCGGAGCGTTCGCGCCGCCGCACGGCCAGACTCGCGCTCTTGGCGCTCAGGATTTCCGATAGCCGGCCCATTCGCTCGGTGAGCCGGTCGCTGGCCGACAGGAACAGGCAGGGCGGCACAAAGGCCGGATCGAGTTCGAAGCGTCCTTGAGGGGTGCGTACCAGTCGGGCAATCGGGCAGGTGACGTAGTCGCCGATTGCCTCGAAGTCAAAGAGGAGCGCGAGCGCGTGCCGCTCGACGCTGATCTCTTCCTTGCCTTCCCCATGCAGGTCGGCGACTTCCCGGTATTCCCGAATGAAGCGGCGCGGGCGCGCGGGTCGGTCGCCGGCTTCGACACAATTGCCGCCTTGCGCATCAACAAGGGCCAGGCCGACCAGCACGACCACCGCGTCGACGGTGGCCGGCACATCGCCAAGATCGCGTGCCGAGGGCGTCAGGTCCGCGAGATCGGTATCGATGACGGTGCCATCCGGCAGCCGCAGGGCCAGGGCGCTCACCGCCAGCCGATGGATCGACAAGGCCTGTTGGTCGAGCCCGACGCGCACGACGCCCCAAGGATCGGGGCAGACAAGGCGTGCGACGTACTCGTCGGCATAGCGGTCCCACAGCGCCTGTTGCTGGAAATGCTGCGGGGTCATGAAAATCCCTTGCGCCCACAGCGGTCTTGTTATCTTCATCGTGCTCGGCTGGTATGCGGAAAGATTTTCCGCATGGGTGATGCCGCACGGTGGCCATGCGCCAGCGTGCGGCGGGACTCAAGTCACTTGGCGATATATCGAGATCGCCGTTGAAACTGGCTGCGGTCGCTCAGTTCTTCGCCTTGGGCATCTGCGACACCAGCGACAGATTGATGTCCATCCCTTCGATCTGGAAGTGCGGCACGATGAAGAGCTTGACGCGGAAGAAGCCCGGGTTGTCCTCGATGTCCTCGACCATCACCTTGGCTTCTCGCAGCGGGTGCGAAGCCTGCAACTCGTCGCCCGGATCGGTCATCTCGGTCACGAGCGTCTTGACCCAGGTATTGAGCTCCAGCTCCAGCAGGCGGCGGTCCTTGGTGGTACCGATGTTCTCGCGCTGAATGAGCTTCAGATAGTGGGCGATCCGCGACAGCAGGAAGATGTACGGCAGGCGCGCATTGACGCGACTGTTGGCGGTCGCCTCCTTGGTGTCGTAGAGCGCCGGCTTCTGGGCCGAGTGAGCGGAGAAGAAGCACGCGAAGTCGTGGTTCTTGTAGTACGACAGCGGGATGAAGCCCAGGTTGGCGAACTCGAACTCGCGGGTTTCCGGGATCAGCACTTCGGTCGGGATCTTGGCCTGGTTGCCGGTGCCCAGATCGTAGAGGTGAATCGGCAGGTCTTCGACCAGGCCGCCCGCCTGCGGGCCGCGGATCTGCACGCACCAGCCGTTCTTGATGAAGCTCTGCACCATGTTCGCGGCAAAGGCGAACGAGGCATTGGCCCAAAGGTAGCGGGTATGGTCCGGTCCTTTGACGGCCTCCGTGTAGTTGAAGGCACGTACCGGCACGGTTTCCGGACCATAGGGCAGGCGAGCCAGGAAATTCGGCAGAGTCAGGCCGATATAGCGCGCGTCGTCGGACTCGCGGAAGCTTTTCCACTTCAGGTATTCGGCGCGATCGAAGTAGTTGCCGATGTCGCGGATGCTGGCTACCTCTTCCATCGACTCCTTGCCGAAGAACGCTGGCGAGACGGAGCCGATGAACGGCATGTGCGCCGCGGCCGAGACCTTGGAGATATTGCGCAACAGGGCGATGTCCTGGGGGCTGCGGTCGAACGCGTAGTTCGAGATGATCGAGCCGATCGGCTCCCCCCCC
>NZ_AQPL01000385.1:0-1453 GCF_000395345.1 Cupriavidus sp. WS
GGAGCCGATCGGCTCGCCGCCCGGCGTGTCGTATTCCTGGATGTAGGTATGCAGGTACAGGCCGCTCTGGATGACCTCGGGGGTATCCTCGAAGTCCTGGCGCAGCGCATCCTTCGAAACATCCAGCACTTCGATCTTGACGTTCTTGCGGAAGTCCGTGCGATCGACCAGGAACTTGAGGCCACGCCAAGCCGATTCGATCTGCTGGAACGTCTCGTTGTGCATGATCGCGTCCAACTGGCGGCTGATCTGCTGATCCAGGTGCTCGATATGGAAATCGAGCAGGCTCTTGTCGAGGCGATCCACCTGCTGCGACGAGTCCTGGATCATCTTCAGGAAAACGTTCATCGCCTGGGCGACGCGTTCATCCAGCGACGATTCTGAGAGCGCATCGGCGCTCTGGAACGACTCCACAGGGCGCGTGGCCTTGACCGGCGTCAGGTTGATTTTCTCGCACAGGGATTCATAGACGCTCTTGCCGGGCGCATCCAGGACGACGGTGTCGGTTTCGCCAGGGGCGTGGGCGGTGATTTCATGCTTGGCCATGGGTTGGTTCCTCAAGGAAGGCAGTTACTGGACGGACGGGGAGGCCGGGGCGGCGTGGCCGATATTCTGCAGATCGGTACGCAGGCGCTCGGACAGGGCCGGGTCCTTGAGAATTTTCTCGAGTTCGCGGCGAAACATCGCGTTGTCGAGCAGGTTAGATTTCAGGTCGCGCAGCAGATTGCGCGCCGCCATCAGGGCGCGCAGTTCGGGCACCTTGCCGGCCACCACTTCTGGCTTGAAGTCGTCCATCGACTTGAAATCGAGATCGACCGGCAGCTCCGAGCCATCGCTGGCGAGGGTGTTGTCGACCGCGATCCTGGCCTTCGGGTTGAAGTCGGCGAGGACCGAGTTGAAGTTGTTCTTGTTGATCGAGACCTTCTCGCGTTCGGCAAGCGCTCGCGCGTCCTGACTGTTGCTGTAGTCGCCCATCACCAGCAGCTTGAGCGGCAGCTCCACCTTCTTCTGCGCGCCACCGGTATGCAGGTCCAGCTTGATATTGACGCGTGCCTTGGGCACTTCGTTCTGGAAACTCTCAGCCATTATTCTGATCCTTTTTAATTCTGACTTTAACGGTTTTTATTGCTGCTTGAAAAACGATGTGTACGGCGCTTGTTTTTAATTGATATCACGTAATTCATCGAAAGAAAATCAGAGGAATCTTAATTGGATTGATTTTTTGTCGAAGATCGTGAATCAATGTTAATGCGGAGACAAAGGGGTTCTCTCCATAAGAAAAAGCGTTTATCGTGCGCCGCAAGGCGCTGTGTGTCGAGCGATGCACGGCCTGTGAAAAAGGGTTCGATCACGCTGACAACGGAGCGCAAGCAATGGCGGATCTGGGTAGGGAACTGAGGACTTACGGTGATGCCCTGCTCAGGGGACTGACCGGGCGGCAGGCATACTTTCT
>NZ_AQPL01000386.1:0-14622 GCF_000395345.1 Cupriavidus sp. WS
TTCGTGGAACAGGGGCAAGGTCAGGCCTTATGCGCCAACGTTGTAGCCAAAAGTTAACTTGAAACCAAAAAATCACGACCCGAACGGCCGGCATATCCGAGTATATGTCAGCCAGATACATAGCCCGGCGTGGCGCGTTCTAGGCCCGTCCGCCGTGAAGTTGTTCGTGGACATGCGCTCGTCTGTCAATGGCACCAACAACGGCAACATTAGTGCCACGCTCGTCAACATGAAGCATCGTGGCTGGAGGTCCTCTGCGACCCTGGCAAAAGCACTTTATGAATTGCGGGCACTGGGATTCCTTGCGATCACTCGCGAAGGCGGACTGAAGATGGGGACCCGCGTTTGCACCCTCTACAGATTCACTGACCTTGAGACGCTTGAGCAACCAAAAGTTGGAGTTTCGTACTGCAAGGCCACCCACGACTATCGAAGGTTTGGAAGTGTTCGTGATGCGGAGCGTGCGCTCATCGAGGGCACAGAAAAGCTACGTGCGGAAGGAGCAAAGAAGCAGTCCTCGAAAGAAAAAAAATCGCCTGTTCATAAAACAAAGCGTATCGCTTCAAAAATTGAACCAGACGCCGACTTTATCGCTACAGAAAACGAACAGGCCACGTCTCTATCGCTTTGATAACTGAACATGGCGCATCGGTCGGACCATAACCCTAAAGCCCGCACCAGCAAAGGATCACCAGGATTCTTCACTGACTAACCGAACTTCCGTCACCCACGTCCAATTTCTGAACACCTCTATATGTTGCCAGGGTAAGCAGGGCGTAAAGGCCATCCATCGGCCCAACGGCCTGCCGCCATTTCTCTCGCATCACACCTTTAAACGTCTCTCGAATCTATCGCAGCTAGCCAAATAACCAATGCAGGCGTAAGAGAAAACACGGGCGCTCCAACCACGCACGCGTGACCCACAGGCCCAGACTCCTTTCCACTGCAACCGCATCAGGCAGTCCAACAGTGGCTCGACAACTACGTTGCGCGTGCCGTCCGTCACCTCCCAGCGGAAATCTCCATATCCAGCTTCCGCAGCACTGCTTTTGCCACCTCATCCCCTGACGCAGCCGCCTTGGCGACCCAAGCGTAGCCCTGCTTCCTGTCCGGATCGATACCGTTACCGCGAAATAACATGACACCATAACCGGCCTGACCAGTCGGGTCACCCGCAAGGGCGGATTGCTGAAACCAATAAAGGGCTCGCTTTGGCTCCTTTGACAAGGGTTTCCAACCATTCAAAAAGCCCATCCCTAAAGCGTTTTGTCCGGCAGCATTATTGGAAACCGCGTCCTTATAGAACGTTGTCACGAAATGCTCTTCGCTGCCCTCTTGGGGCTCTGAAGCTCCCAGCGCTTTGTTGACAAGCGATTCGTGCGCGGACAGCAGGACTTGTGGGCCGGTGACATTGTTCGATCCCTCTCTGGCAATCCGCTTGACCTCATCATTGAGGCGGCCGTACAGCGGCTCGGTTCTGTACGCCGGATAGACGGTAAGAAACTCTTCGGCATCCGCCAGCCACTCCGCTTCTGGAGTCGAGTAGATCTTCACAGCGCCTTCGGTCTTTCGAGCGGTCGCATCGGACAGGAGACGCGATGGCGACGTTGCTGCCGGCGCGTCTTTAGGCCTGGAGCTATCTGACCAACCCTTCGCGTACATGCAGCCTTTGTAAATTCGCTCCTGCGCACGAGACGCCGCGAACGCAGCCCCAATATTCATGCCGTTGGCTAATCCGCCAGTGAACGCGGCGCCGGGGGACGGAGTGGAAACTACTTGACCACTATAACTACCGTAGCTGGTAGCGCCCGTCGCCGAGTTATATGTCGAGCCCCGGACGAGGGCCGTGGACGACCATGGAGATACGTTGTTGTAGTTGACTTGGGGTACTGGTACAGAACCGTGCGACGCACGTACGCAGTAACCGTCGTCTTGGACAAATTGCCTGTCGGCGAGGCTTTTGTCAGTTATTTGGGTGTGGTGCCATGTTGTGCAGCCAGCCAGTGCTACAAGCGCAATCCCCCCCAATAAACCATAGTGCCGCATCCCGTTTCCCCCGTAAGTGAATGCCCGGCATCTCGGCTTCGAAGCTGGCCGTATCTAATCTGCGGTCGACCTCACCTCCACGAGGGACTGCAACGTCTAACAACAACCCCGAGCCATGGTGTGCCCGTCCGAATTGCCAAGCATTGATTTGCATTGATTTGGGTATCATATCCCGTGGTATCGCCTCCGTCAAATGTCGAACATTGGCGCATGGCGAAACCTTCCCCGAAACATGCTGGCAACCCCGCTCTCGTATCAATAGGGAAAACGGCCCGTGCGGCTCGGAAAACTGCAGGGGTTTCGCAGGAACAGTTAGCGCTCGCTACTGACATGGATCGTTCATACATCGGTGGTATCGAGCGCGGCGAACACAATCTCACCGTATTGAACTTGATTAGGCGTGTGCATCACGCACCGGGGAACGCCACAGCGGAACTCTAATTGCGGCCAGACGGATTTCGATAATCCGGCCAGCACCAAGGACGATGCGTGCGCTCGGCCAAAGTAGCGGCCGTCAAATTGCTAAGCTCTGCTAAGGTTCAGTCCGCTGATAGGCGTCGCCTGTTGGTAAAAGTTATGGTTCCGGCGAAAAAACGACCCCGCACCACAACGATTTGCATGTCATGTCGTCCAATCTGATTCTTATGGACTTGCTCGATAGGACTCTAGACCTCCGCGCCGGGCCGATGCCGTCTGTCGTTTCGCACGTTGGGAGAGCCGTAGAACCAGTTCTCGCAGCGGATAGGGCCGCCCCCGGGCGTCGCTTCGGGCGTTGGACTGCAGGGTGTTCGTGTAATGGCATCGAAATCCGTCGCGCCGGGAGCTCCCTCAAGCCGCAGCATCGCCAGCGCCGTGCTCCCGCCTCATCAGCCCCACCACGGGTGCCGCGCCGACCATGAGCAGCCGTGAAATCGCGGAACTGGTCAATTTGTCACGACAAGGCAAAGCCTCGAGCGACTGGCCGAGTGCGGCCGAATCGGTCTTCCCCCATTGGGGGAAAACCTCAATTTGAGGAAATGTCACCTTGATAGCTGGGAGTCCAGCTATCGAATCAGGCATGTCGCTGTTGTGCTCCCATGGGTGTCACTTGCTTGTCCCTAGGGACACAAGCGATGTCAGGCCACTCACCTGATATTTCAGACCAGCCGCCGGCCAAGTCTTGCCACGACAATGTGAAGCGCATCATCGAAATGCTTGCCGACAAGGGAGTTATCACTTTTCCTGCAGTGGCGGAAAAGTCCACCGGCGGCCCGTCCCGTCATGGAATACCACGTCGGCAAGCACGACAGCTACGTCATGTCGCGCATCTCTGTCCCGGAGTTCACCGCGCGCCTCGTTGACCGCTGGCGGAGCTTGAGGCCCAGCAGGCCGTCAACCAGGCCGACGAGATCGACCGGGCAAACCTTATGAAACCTAAGATTTCTGCGAACAGATGGCGCCGCAGGCCGGCACCGAAAACCTTGCAAAACCTGTCATAGGAGATTCGGGAGCAGTACGCGCGCGGGAAATGCCAGAATCCCGGCGCATCGCCCTGCGGCACTGGCTATGGTCGAGCAGCAGCAGGCCGCGCTGGCGCTGGCCGCCCACAAGGGAGGGGGCGTTTTGGGAAACGAGGCCCCCTATTTCCCTTTACCGCGTTTTTTCTGGCGGCAGCAGAATCAGCTCGGGCAGTACCACCTCCTCCGCCTCGTGCTTCTGATACCCGGCTTCCATCAAGCTCGCTACCTGCGCCGCCGCCTCCTTGCTCGCCGTCTGCGCTGCCTCGTTCAGCGTCCCGTCCTTCTGCATTTCCTTGTACATCTTCGGGCGCCACTCCTTCCAGTGTCTTAGCGCCAGTCCTGTGTACTGAAGACCCAGCATTGCCTTCTCCAATATGAGTAGCCCCGCGATTCAATCATATTCGCTATCGATGGCGTTGCGATGTTGAGCCCAAGCCCCGGCGCAGCGTTCATCCCCTGCCAATCAGACAGCGTATCTAATTCTTCCTGGTCGCATAGAGCGCCAGCGCAAAGCTCAAAACCATAGTGATGGCGCAGTAGGCAATGTTGGCCTGGGTGGGGCGCCAGACCGTGAACGTCAAGGGAAGGACATTCGAAGCAGCCAGACATGCCAACACGGTCCTCGGGCATGCGCGATGTTCCTCGATTAGTTCACGGAGCATGAGGAAGACTGTGTATGGACCCAAAACGGCCATTGCCAACGCAGTTCCGACCCCAGCCAGAACACCTCGCCCAACAGCCCGCGCTTGACGTTCCATCCAGACAGAAACGTACAAGCTCAAACCCAAGCCTGCCATCACGGTGTACAAATACAGCGCCACGACATGCCTTTCCATAGTTGCACCATAGGGATTGGAGTTGATTTGGGTATCCTATCCCGTGGTATCGAGTCCGTCAAATGCCGACCATTGGCACATGGCGAGACCCTCCCCGAAACACGCTGGCAATCCCGTACTTGCATCTATTGGCAAGACGGTGCGTGCCATTCGGAAGGACCAGGGGTTTTCGCAGGAAGAGTTGGCGCTCGCTACAGATATGGACCGCTCATACATTGGCGGAATTGAGCGGGGCGAGCACAACCTGACCGTGCTGAATTTGGTCAGAATCGCCAGCGTGCTCGGCACCTCTGCTGGCGAGCTACTCGTTCAGTCTGGCGTGTAGGAGCAGCTTCTGTGAGATTGCGGCGGGCGCGACGTAGCTTCGCTAGGGGGCCGTCTCTACTGCGAGTGATCCACCAGCCGGCGCCGTAAGCTCTGTGGCGAATCGCGCGACTACATGCTTGTTACTGCGCCCTATCGAATGGCATCGCCATCAACCACCACTGGTGGACGAGGCGCCCGCAGTTGGGGACGCCGTCTCCCGAGGCGAGGAGAACCTTTAGAAAACCTATGTTTGCCGCCGCCGTGCACGTCTGGCGCGCCGCACCAGATTTCCTCAGTCTGAGGAATACCGCGGGATTCTCGGGAGCAGTACATGCTGCGAGGGGGGCGCCACTACGAAAGTTTCGTAGCACCCCATTGCATGGGTGGTTCTCGCAGACGTGAGAGCTGAACTTTACGGCTCTCTCAATGCGCTCGACGACGTGGCAGTACGCCCCATGGGCGAATCAAACAGGTCGCGGGCAACATCGTCTTGCCGCGTGCGTTGTTCTGTTCCGCGAGATGGTGCAGCCCCCAGGTTGTACGCCTCCCCCATTTCCCCCATTGGGGGAAGTCTGAGACCCAAAGCACGCGGCGGCCTTGACCGCAAAGCGATCCATGCATGTCGCTGTTGTGCTCCCACGGGTGTCCCTTGCTTGTCGCGTGCTTGTCCCTAGGGACACAAGCGATGTCAGGGCGCTCGCCTGATATCTCAGGCCAGTCGCCGGCTAAGGTTTGTTAAGGTTATTGGCGCACACAATCCGCCAGCGCAACGATCCTAAGAGGTCGGGAAGCGAACGCCAACGGCCAAGCGGTGTAGGTCGGTCGCCGGCCCAGGAGCAGACATCGGGATAGTTTGGCCGAATGTACCGAGGTTAATCGCGATAACCGCCCCCGGCAGGCAGAAGAGGCAAGTGCAACTCCCTCAAGTACTCATTATGCTTCGCTGTCGCTTCCCCGATTTCGCCCTCGATCCTGACCAGCTCGGCATGCGTGGCTGCAAGATCAAACTCCACTTCCTCCCGTGTAGTGCTGACGTACCGCGAAATGTTCAAGTTGAAGTCGTTCTCTGCGATCTCGTTCATCGATACGCGCCGGGCGTAGCGAGGCACTTCCTTCTCCGGCCGCTGCTGGTACGTCTCGACGATCCTGGTGATGTGTTCCTCGGTCAGTTGGTTCTGCCGCTTCCCCTTCACAAAGTGCTCGGCGGCATTGATGAACAACACGTCATCCGGCTTTTTGCATTTCTTCAGCACCAGGATGCACACCGGAATGCCGGTTGAATAGAACAGGTTGGCCGGCAGACCGATCACGGTGTCAACGTGGCCGTCGTCCAGAAGCTTGCGGCGGATGCGCTCTTCCGCGCCACCCCGAAACAGCACGCCGTGCGGCAGGATGATGGCCATCACGCCGTCGTCCTTCAGGTAGTGCAACCCGTGCAGCAAGAAGGCGAAGTCCGCCGCGCTCTTGGGGGCGACGCCGTGGCTCTTGAAGCGCATGTCTTCGCTCATGGCATCGCCAAGATCCCACCGGTAGCTGAACGGCGGATTGGCTACTACCGCATCAAACTGCGGCTTCTTCGCTGGATTGGTCTCGCGCAGAAAGTCCCAGGCGTTGACAAGCGTGTCGCCATGGTAGATTTCGAACTCGGTGTCCTTCACCCCGTGCAGCAGCATGTTCATGCGCGCCAGGTTGTAGGTCGTGACGTTGTATTCCTGCCCGTAGATTTTGCCGATAGTACCGCCTGCCTTCTTCACGCTGTGGCGCACGTTCAGCAGCAATGAACCCGAGCCACAGGCGAAGTCGAACACGCTGTCCAGCTTCTTGCGCGGACCGGTGTCAGGTGACTGGCTGTCCAGCGTGACGATGGCCGAGAGGATGCTGGAGATCTGCTGCGGCGTGTAGAACTCACCTGCCTTTTTACCCGAGCCCGCCGCGAACTGCCCAATCAGGTACTCGTAGGCGTCGCCGAGCGTGTCGGTGTCGGTGGAAAACAGCGACATGCCGCGCGCCAGCTCCGAGATGATCGAGCACAGCTTGGCGTTGCGCTCCTCGTACTTGCGGCCCAGCTTGTCTGAAGCGAGGTTGATCTCCGAGAACAAGCCATGGAAGTTGCTCTGGAAGGACTCTTCTTCGATGTACTTGAAGCCCTTCTGCAGCGTGTCCAGCAGTTGGCCGCTCTGCGTCTTCGCCAGATGTGCGATGCTGCCCCACAGATAGTCGGGCTTGATCACGTAATGCGTCTTGCGGCGCATCTGCTTCTCGAACTCGGCCACGTCGGCAGCGTTCTGCTCGTACCAGCGCGCAAGCGGCGGCTTGGCCTCACCGTTCGCGGCGATGGGGTCAGCCTTCGGATAGTCCGCCCCCAGCTCCTTCTGCGCGCCCTGCTCGTAATTGTCCGACAGGTATCGGAGGAACAGGAACGACAGCATGTAGTCGCGAAAGTCGTCCGCGTTCATCGACCCGCGCAGCTGGTCGGCGATGGCCCAGAGCGTTTTGCCGAGTTGTTTCTGGTCTTGTTCGGTCATGGTGTCTAAGTCTGTTCGCCTGCGAAGAGTGCTGTGCTGAAGGGGTGATTATTGAGGAACTGCCGAAGCGCCCTTCCAAGGTGCTCCCTATTTTCCGGCATCATTTCGCGCGGCTCATACAGCGAGTAGTCGCCATGACTCATCAGATCGATTACTCGCTTGTAGCCCGTCTGGTTCGGATCGACAGCTTCTGATTCCGGCTTGATGCACTCTTCCCATTTACCGTAACCAAAGAAGCAAGCGGTTTGCTCCATTACGCGGCGCATCATGTTGAAGTGATGCGTGTACAAGGCACCGGAACGCTCCGCCTGATGCAATTCCACCAAAGATGACAAGTGATAGAGGAATGGCGTGCTATCCGTTTCCTGAATGGTAAAGCCGCGGCCTCGCCGCTCTCGCGTCAAAAAGTACTTCCTCGACTTGCTTATCTCATTGCACAAGACGTTGAAGAACAACACGTGGTGGGTCGAAATGACCACTCGTACGTCTCTTGGCGGGTCCTTCAGCATTTGCGCAATATGGTGCGCAACCATCACTACGTTGCCTTCGTCGAGTGACGAAATCGGGTCGTCAATGTAGATGTAGCGCACCCACTTGTAGGCCTCCGCCCGGTCCAACACGAGTTGCACGATGGCTAAAAAGAAGCACCAAATGAAGATGCTTTCCTCGCCACGCGACGCCTTAATCGGAATGGGGTCGCCGCTTTCATCTCGTTCCCGGAAGAACATCACCGCCGGAGGTAAGATCACCTCCGTATCGTCAGAGGGGTCCGTTTTGCGACGGTCGTAATCGATATAGAAGTTGAAATCGACATATCGCTCCAAGAACTTGCCGATCTTGACCTCCATTTCAAGCTCGCGAAGACCATTGAAGAACTTCGAGTCGGTATTGAGTTCCAGCATCCGCTCGCGATCGTTCTCCAAATCGTTGTCCCAACTGAACAAATCCTCCGTGTATGCATTGAAATACAAGGTGTCGCGGCTCATCACTGCGCCGTTTTCATCGACCGTCTTCCCGCGGTCTTTGAACGTCGTGGAGAGGCGTGTCTTACCAGTGCCGTTGTAGGCGTAGACCAGGATGGTCCTCTTCGTGTTCAACTCTTCGCGGAGATGCTCCGCCAGCCAAGTCAGATTAAAGTAACTCACGTTGGCCATGCGTTATGCCTCCTCAAGCACGGGGAAGAGCTGCTGCATGAGACCCTTCTTATGGTCCCTCAAAGCGACCATCTTCACAGACTCCTTGGCAATTCGGGCATCTAATGCAAGAAGACAGTTTGCGATCTGCTCTTGCTCGCGCACCTCGGGCTGTGGAAGCGAAATACCGCTGAAGTCCTGGTAGTAAAGCCGCAGCCTGTCCTCCGTGAGACCTCGAGAATGAGAGGTGAACAGCCGCAGCATCTGCGGCAACTTGAATAAGTAGCCGTAGAACGGCGAGTGCACGCCCGATTGCGGTGCAAGTACCACGTATGCCGGGCTGACCATGCACTGTTCGCCTGCGACACCACACGCACCTTGCCACATGCGCATCATGTTGTACGCGATGTCGTACCGATGTGCCTTCTTGTTGCCAGTGGCTTCTGCGAGGTCATCAATGCGACGGTCAAGTGAGGTCCGCTTGACGAGCCCGTCCGTCATCGTCACCGAATAGAGGGGCAGCGAGTCGTTGCCTCTTTCTGAGCGGCTGGCGAAGAGAGTTCCGGCCTTCACCTCCTTCCACTCTGGCCCACCGCGGAACTCAGGGAACCGGAGGCGGGGCAGGGTTTCGCCGCCGCGAGGGAAAAGTTGCTGCATCAGACTACGCTTGTAGGTCTTCAAGGTCTCCACTTTCCGTCCCTGAGCGGCAATCACCTCGTCTAGTGACGTTAGGCATTCGGCGATCTTCTTTTGCTCCCGCTCGCAGGGGTGGGCGAGTGGATACTGACGCATCGAGTCAACATCGCCTCTTGGCATCTTTACGCCTTTGGCTCCGGCCATCACATAGCCGATGAAGGCATCGGACTTCAGTACTGAGGCCAGGAACGAACTGGACAATGCCGCCTTTGCCCGCACGACAATAACGTCGTTTGATGCGCCGCCGTTTCGGTCGGCCTGCCAGACCTTCCTCAGGTACGGTCGGATGTTCGATATCAGGACATCGCCATCTCGATATTGAGTTACGGCGCCGACTGCCGGCAGCTTCGAGGCTGCCACTACACCACCGCAGTCCGGGAGCAAGTTCTCTGTGCTGACGTATTCCGAAGTGGATACACCTGATAGAGGAACCTTCTCGTTCACAAAGTTGGCCATCTCAGCCAGCGGGTCAACGCTCCAATCGCCATTCTCCCGAAACTCGGGAAACCGCAGCTTCGGCACCATCGCTTTCTTGTTCTGCTTCGCCACGCTTCAGTCCTCGTAAGCTTGTAGACCGGAAATTTGGTGGCCAGCGGCACGCTTCTTCAGCAGCGGAACCAACTCAGTCATCAAGGCCAGTTCCTTCTGCGTGCGTGCCTTCCATCCCAGTTCCAGCGGGGCCAGCAGTTCGGTGAGTTGCTCGCCATCGAAGATACGGCGTGCAAGGATGGCGTCCACAAAGACTTGCAACGCCTCCGCGGGCAGGCCGTGCTTGGCGGACAGTTCGTCCAGTTCGCGGGCGGCCCTGGCGGCTTTGAACTGCTGGTAGCCGGCGCGGATGGCGGGCTCCTGTAGGCCCTCTCCAGCCTTGAGGCACATGACGTAGTCAGTGATGTCTTCGCGCTCGTCGATGAACTTGGAGTCGGCCGCGATCAGGCCGATCAACTGTTCACGGCTCATCGTGGCTTTGCCGGGCTTCTTGGTGGAGAAGTCGGCAATGAGCTTCATGATGTAGTCATAGTCGATGGTGGCCGAAGCGAAGAGGACGAACTCGAAGTCAAGTCGGTCCACCTCCTCACTTTTTTCACTCCCCGGCTCGGCCCGCTGCGTGCGCAGGCGTTGCGCGGCTTCGAGGTATTGCCCACGGAAGGCATTCAGCTCGTCCTTGGGCAGTATGGTCTGGATGGCCTCTGCCTGCTCGGGCGTCAGGTCGGTGTACTGGTCTAGCTGGGTTTGCAGCTTCTGCACCTCCTTGAACGTCTTGACAAAGCCGATGCGAGCATCGTCACCCTTGAGGTTGGCGATGTCCTCAGGCTTGCCAGACAAGCCGTGCGCCTGCATGAAGCTCTGCAGTGCCTGCTTCGCCGCCTTGAGCTTGTCGATGACGACGGGCGCCTGGTCCACCAGCCAAATCTCGCGCGCTTTGTCGGCCTTAGCGCCGGAGAAGAGGGCAATGGCGTCATCCACAGCGCTTTGCTGGCCGCGGAAGTCGAGGATGTGGCCGTAGGGCTTGGTATCGTTCAACACGCGGTTGGTGCGGCTGAAGGCCTGAATCAGGCCATGGTGCTTGAGGTTCTTGTCGACGTAGAGCGTGTTGAGGTATTTGCTGTCAAAACCGGTGAGCAGCATGTCGACAACGATGGTGATGTCGATTTTGTGCTGTGCAGCGCTTGGGTTGGCTTTGCGCAGGTCAGCTTCAGGCCACTGCTGGTCCTTAATGCGCTGCTGCACGTCTTGGTAGTAGAGGTCGAACTCCTCGATGCGGTGGTTGGTGCCGAAGCGCGCGTTGTAGCTGGCGATGATGGCTTGCAGCGCCGCCTTCTTGGCGTCCGGCTCCTTCTTGTTGTCTTCCAGCTCTTGCGGCAAATCTTCCTGGATCTGCTTCACGTCAGCGCTCACATCGCCCGGCGGTGAGAACACGGCGGCGATGTTCATCGGTACAAAGGCTGGGTCAGTCTGCTGCTTCTCGGCCTGGGCTTGTTCGAACAGACCGTGGTACTCGATGGCGTCGTTGATGGACGCGGTAGCGAGGATGGCGTTGAACTTGCGCCCGCCCGTGGCCACGTCATGCTTGGCCAGGACGGCATCGACAATAGCGCGCTTAGCCAGCATCTCGCCATGCTTGGGTGGGTTCTTGCCGTCGGGCTTGTAGTAGTCGACGTGAAAGCGCAGGACGTTGCGGTCCTCAATGGCGTGAGTGATCGTGTATTCGTGCAGCGACTGTTGGAAGAGGTCTTGCGTGGTCTTCAGTGTCTTCTCTTCGCCACTAATCTGCTTGTAGCTGGCATTGGCCTCGAAGATGGGCGTGCCGGTAAAGCCGAAGAGCTGGGACTTAGGGAAGAACTCCTTAATGGCCTGATGGTTGTCGCCAAACTGCGAGCGGTGGCATTCGTCAAAGATGAAGACCATGCGTTTGTCGCGCAGCGCTTCGAGCTGGTCAGTGTAGGTGGCCAGGCCGCGCTTCTCGCGGCTCTTGTTGCGCTTGCTGTTCTCGTCCAACGCCAAGCCGAGCTTCTGGATAGTGCAGACGATAACTTTGTCGGATGCTTCATCTGAAATCAGACGCTGCACAAGAGTTCCAGTGTTGGTGTTGGCCTCGACGCAGCCTTCCTGGAATCGGTTGAACTCCTCTCGCGTCTGGCGGTCAAGGTCTTTTCGGTCCACGACGAAGAGACATTTCTCAATAGCCGGGTTGGCCTTGAGCAACGTGGACGCCTTAAAGCTGGTGAGCGTCTTGCCGCTCCCGGTGGTGTGCCAGACGTAACCGTTGCCGCTATTCTCTTCGATGCACTTGACGATGTTCTTGACCGCATAGATTTGGTAGGGCCGCATCATCAGCAGCTTCTGCTCGCTGGCGACCAGTACCATGTAACGGCTGATCATTTGGCCGAGGGTGCACTTGGCCAAGAAAGCTTCGGAGAACTCTTCCAGCCCTGTGATCTTGGCGTTGTCGGGTGTGGCGTACTGGTAGACGGGCAGAAAGCGCTCGTCGGCATTGAAGTTGAAATGACGGGCGTTGTTATTCGCGAAGTAATAGGTCGAGTCGCGATTGCTAACCACGAACACCTGCATGAAACACAGCAGCGTTCGCATGAAACCGTTGCCGGGGTCGTTCTTGTAGTCGACGATCTGTTCGATGGCGCGGCGCGGGTTGATACCGAGCGTCTTCAGCTCGATATCCACCACCGGCACGCCATTGATGAGCAACACCACGTCGAAACGGTGGTGGCTGTAGTCGGTATTGATGCGCAGCTGATTGACGACTTCAAAGGTGTTTTTGCACCAGTCGTCAATGTTGACCAGTGTGTAGTTCAGCGGAGTACCGTCCTCGCGGGTGAAGCTGTTGCGGCGACGCAGAGTTTGAGCTGCGGTGAAGACATCGGGCGTGACGATTTCTTCAAGCAGGCGGGCGAACTCTTCGTTGGAGAGCTTGACGCTGTTGAGCTGTTGGAATTTCTCGCGGAAGTTCGCCTCCAGCGTGGCGCGGTCGCGGATATCCTCACGATGAACGTACTTGAGCTCCTTTAGCTTCGAGATCAGCCCTTTTTCGAGTTCGCATTCCGAAGTTGTCATAAAAATTCCGCTGGTAGTTCCCGTTGGCGCTGGAGCCGCTTAGGGCCTGTTCACATAAAGCTTGGGAATCGCGGTTGCGGCATGGGGATGGGCTGCAACAAGCTGGTTCGCAGCAAGGTGGCGACAGCCCTGATGGCTTGGGCGCCCTCAGCAATTATGTGAACAGGCCCTAGTCCGAGGTGGCAACCTGACATTATATCGGACCAGTTTCAAAAGTCCGACGCCCGCTAGTTTAGGTCTACAGTCGGGCTCGAAGATGCATGAGCCCGGACTGTCGGCCTGCAGTACAAAAAAATGCAGGGCTGATAGGGCCGGCACCGCGGTGAATTTCTTCGTGCGGTCTGGCGCCGCATCGGGGTCAGCAACCCAATGCCGCCTCCGTGAGCCGAGCGATTCTGAGGTTCCGCTCTTGGTCGTTGTGCGGGTCAGGGTAGGAATTTCACCTGGGCAACTTCGGGGTCTCCGCCGACATCCTTTCGCTGCGATCCACCGGCATGAAGCCAGCCCGAAGGCTACCTGAGGCGCACATATCGGCAAGACACCCCTCGCGTTGAGCGAGAACGCCTACATGGTGCCTACATGGCGAAGCACAAACAACAAAGGGTTTGCAGGCACTAACCTGCAAACCCCTCTGGCATATGGTGGGTCGTGCGTGACTCGAACACGCGACCAACGGATTAAAAGTCCGCTGCTCTACCGACTGAGCTAACGACCCGGAAAAACAGAAGCCGCGATTATAGGGAGATCATGGCTTCAATGTCAACCTTCGGGCGCCCGGCGGCTGTGCTAGGCCATGCGCTCAAGGCGCCATATCTGGTAGCGGAAACCCAGCACGGCGCCGGCCAGGATGCCGGCCAGCGCGATGAACGAGCCGATCGCCAGCGTCGACACGCCCGACAGACCCTGCCCGATGGTGCAGCCCAGCGCGGTCACGCCGCCGGCGCCCATCAGGATGCCGCCCACCATGTGGTTGCCGACGTCCTCGGCATTGCCGAAGCCTTCCCAGCGGAACGTGCGCGTGGCCAGCGCGCAGGCGGCGGCCCCGGCCACCACGCCGAACACGCTGACGATGCCGATGGTCAGCACCTTGCTCTTGTCGCTGAACATCATCAGCCAGTCGAGCGTGTAGGCGTACGGCGCGACGAAGCTCAGGCTTTCCATGCGGCCGCTGTTGGTGCCGACGAACAGTTCTTCGAGCGTGTTGGGGTCTTCGGCGACGTAGCCGAGGTGGCCCGACACGTACCACATCGCCACGATGACGAGGCCCACGGCGAAGCCGCCGAGCAGGTTGTCGAAGGTGCGAAAGCCGCGCCCGGCCAGCGCCCAGGCCACCAGCGCGCCGCCCAGCACCAGCGCCAGGCCGAGCTGCAGCGCGGGCCGCGCGATGCCGCTGGCATGCGCGAGCACGGACGGCAGGTCCTGCGTGGTGGGCAGCGTGAGCGCTACCGTATCGACGGTGTTGACGCGGATCACGCCGAACAGGCCGCGCAGCGTCATGTAGGCCGACAGGCCGAGGAACACGAACACCACCAGCGATTTCAGGTTGCCCGCGCCGATGCGCACCAGCGTCTTGCTGCCGCAGCCCGAGGCCAGCACCATGCCGAAGCCGAACATCAGCCCGCCGACCAGCGCGGAGAGCCAGCCCAGCTTGCTGGCGGCGTAGATGGTCTTGGTGGGATCGATGAGGCCGGCGGCGGCCAGCGCGGCGGTGCCGATCATGGCCACGCCGATGGCCAGCCCCCACATGCGCATGCGGTTCCAGTCGCCCATGTTGACGACGTCGGACACCGCGCCCATCGTGCAGAAGTGCGTGCGCTGCAGTACCGCGCCGAACAGGAAGGTCAGGAGGAAGGTGCTGGCCAGCACGATGCGGCTGAGCGCGGCGAGGTCGATTTCGGGCATGGATGTCCGGCGGGGGGAAGCGCAACGGTGGAAACGGGTCGGATCGGGTAAGGAAAGCAAAGCGGTGCCGGCGGGCGCCGCGCGCGACGGCGCGGCCCTGCCGGCC
>NZ_AQPL01000387.1:0-10218 GCF_000395345.1 Cupriavidus sp. WS
CGCGACGGCGCGGCCCTGCCGGCCGCCTTCGGGCCGCCTTTAGGTCGCCTTCAGGCCGCGCCCTGGTAGCGGGTCGGATCGGGCACGCCGGCGGCCTCGAAGCCGGCGCGGCGGATGCGGCAGGAATCGCACACGCCGCAGGCGCGGCCGTCGTCGTCGGCCTGGTAGCACGACACGGTCATGCCGTAGTCCACGCCGAGCCGGACGCCGGCGCGGATGATCTCGCCCTTGGTCATGTCGATGATGGGCGCGTGCACGCGGATGCGCTCGCCTTCCACGCCGGCCTTGGTGGCGAGGTTGGCCAGCGTCTCGTAGGCCGAGACGTACTCGGGGCGGCAGTCCGGGTAGCCGGAGTAGTCGACCGCGTTGGCACCGAAGAACAGGTCGCGCCCGCCCACGGCCTCGGCCCAGCCCAGCGCGAGCGACAGCATGATGGTGTTGCGCGCCGGCACGTAGGTGACAGGGATGCCGCCCACGGCGCCGTCGGTGGGCACGTCGAGGCTGTCGTCGGTCAGCGCCGAGCCGCCGAAGCGGCGCAGGTCCAGGTCGATGATCTCGTGGCGCGCGGCGCCGAGCGCGGCGGCCACGCGCCTGGCCGCGTCCAGCTCGGAGGAGTGGCGCTGGCCGTAGCGCATCGACAGGGCATAGGTCTCGAAGCCCTGTGCGTTGGCCATGGCCAGGACGGTGGCGGAGTCCAGGCCGCCGGAGAGCAGGACGATAGCGCGTTTTTTCATGATGGCGGGGGGCGCGGCGCCTGGCGGCGGCGCGCGGAAAATCGGGGCGAATCCTGCATTTTAGCGCGAGCATGGCGGAAGACCGCCGATGCGGGCAGGCGGCGCGCGTCAGGGCGAGGCCAGCTGCCCGATCAGCAGCCTGGCCGCCGCCGGCAGCTCGTCGAAGTCGCGGAACACGATCTTCAGCTCGCGCTCGGCCCAGGGCTCGTCCAGCGCGACCTTCACCAGCCCCGGCATGCGCTCCGGGATGCCGACCTCGGGCAGCAGCCCGATGCCCAGGCCGACCGCCACCATGTTGCGCACCGCCTCGAAATTGGTCACCTGGATGCGCAGCTTCAGGCGCCGGCCGCAGGCGGAGGCGGCGCGCTGGCACAGCGTGTGGATCGACGCGCCGTCCTGCATGCCGACGAAGTCCTCGTCCAGCACTTCCTCGAAGCGCAGGCTCGCGCGGCCGGCGTAGCGGTGGTGCTCGGGCACGATGAAGAACAGCCGGTCGACGCGGTACGGCAGCGTCGACAGGCGCTCCGGCGGCGTGGTCAGCGCGCAGATGCCGAAGTCCACCGTGCCGCTTTCCACCATGCGCACGATCACGTCGCTGGTCTTCTCGATCAGGTCGATCTTGATGGCGCTGTTGGCCGATAGGAAGCGGTGCAGCGCCTGCGGCAGGTGGTGCACCATCGCCTTGAAATTGACCGACATGCGCACGTGGCCGCGCACGCCCTTGGTGTATTCGTCGAGCTCGCCCTCGGCCTGCTGGAACTGCTCGAAGATGCGCCGCGCGTGGCGGTACAGCGTCTGGCCGGCCGGCGTGGGCCGCACGCCGCGGCTGTGGCGCTCGAACAGCGGCGTGCCGGCGTCGCTTTCCAGGTCGGAGATGCGGCGGCTGACCGCCGAGGCGACGATGTGGGTGGCCTGGGCCGCGGCCGCGATGCTGCCCTGCTCCACCACCGCGGCGAAGACCCGCAGGGATTCGACGTCGAAGCGCATGGGATCCTCCGTGGCGGATGCGGGCCAGCCATCTCATGCCGCGATGGCTGAATTGTCGAAAAAGAAATAGCGGCGCGCCGGCGCGGACGCTAGCATGCCCTCCTCGACCGCCGCACGAAGCCTGCCTGCGCTGGGCCCGTGCCATGTCGGGCGACCTGGCCGCAGATCCTAGCACAGGCCTGCGGGGCTGCGTCCGCCCAATGCTCACTTGCCGATCCGCGATGCCTCAGACCTTGTTCGAAAAACTCTGGCGCCGCCATGCCGTCCGCGAAAACGACGACGGCACCACGCTGCTCTACATCGACCGCCATCTCGTCAACGAAGTCACCAGCCCGCAGGCCTTCGACGGGCTGCGCCTGGCCGGGCGCGCGCCGCACCGCCCGGCGTCGGTGCTGGCCATGTCGGACCACAACGTGCCGACCACGGACCGCAGCCAGGGCATCGCCGCCATCGCCGACCCCGTGGCGCGCGCGCAGGTGCTGGCGCTGCAGGCCAATTGCCGCGCGTTCGGCCTGACCGAATACCCGCTCAACGACGCCCGCCAGGGCATCCTGCACGTGGTCGCGCCCGAGCAGGGCATGACGCTGCCCGGCACCACGCTGATCTGCGGCGATTCGCACACCAGCACGCACGGCGCCTTCGCGGTGCTGGCCTTCGGCGTCGGCACCTCCGACATCGAGCACGTGCTGGCCACGCAGTGCCTGCGCCTGCCGCGCATGAAGACCATGCGCGTGGCGATCGAGGGCGAACTCGGCGCCGGCGTCACCGCCAAGGATGCCGCGCTGGCCTTCATCGGCCGCTTCGGCACCGACTTCGGCACCGGCTACGCGCTGGAATTCTGCGGCAGCGCGGTGCGGGCGATGAGCATGGAAGCCCGCATGACGCTGTGCAACCTGACCATCGAGGCCGGCGCGCGCTGCGGCATGGTGGCCGTCGACGACACCACGCTGCAATACCTGCGCGGGCGCCCGCACGCGCCCAGGGGCGCGCAGTGGGACGCGGCCGAGGCCTACTGGCGCACGCTCGCCAGCGACCCCGGCGCGGCCTTCGACCGCGAGGTGACGCTCGACGCGGCCGGGATCCGGCCCCAGGTCACGTGGGGCACCACGCCCGGCATGACCTGCGCGGTCGATGGCGCGGTGCCCGACCCCGAGCGCGAGGCCGATCCGGTGCGGCGCGCCGGCCTGCGCAACGCGCTGGCCTACATGGACCTGGCGCCCGGCACGGCGATCCGCGACATCGCGCTGGACAAGGTGTTCATCGGCTCGTGCACCAACGCGCGCATCGAGGACCTGCGCGCCGCGGCCCAGGTGGTGCGCGGCCGCAAGGTGGCCGCGCGCATCGTGCAGGCGCTGGTGGTGCCGGGCTCGGGGCTGGTCAAGTGCCAGGCCGAGCAGGAGGGGCTCGACGCGGTGTTCCGCGCCGCCGGCTTCGAGTGGCGCGAGCCGGGCTGCTCGATGTGCCTGGGCATGAACGCAGACCGCCTCAGCCCCGGCGAGCGCTGCGCCTCGACCTCGAACCGCAATTTCGAAGGCCGCCAGGGACGCGGCGGCCGCACCCATCTGGTCAGCCCGGCGATGGCCGCGGCCGCCGCCATCGCCGGCCATTTCGTCGACGTTTCCACTTTCCGCTAGGCCCGCCGCACCCATGCAGCCCTTCACCTTCCTCGACGCGCTCGTCGTCCCCGTGGACCGCCCCAGCGTCGACACCGACGCGATCCTGCCCAAGCAGTACATGAAAATGATCGGGCGCACCGGCTTCGGGCCGTACCTGTTCGACGAATGGCGCTACCTCGACGCAGCCGAGCCCGGCGACGACTGCGCGCGGCGCCGCCCGGTGCCCGGCTTCGCGCTGAACCAGCCGCGCTACCAGGGCGCCGGCATCCTGCTGGGGCGCGCCAACTTCGGCTGCGGGTCCAGCCGCGAGCACGCGGTGTGGGCGCTGGCCGAATGGGGCATCCGCGCGCTGGTGGCGCCGAGCTTCGCCGAGATCTTCCGCGGCAACTGCCTCAAGAACGGGCTGCTGCCGATCGTGCTGCCCGAGGCGGCGGTGGACGCGCTGTTCGCCGCCGTGCAGGCGCGCCCCGGCTACCGCCTCGCCATCGACCTGCCGTCGCAGGCCGTGCGCGAACCGGACGGCACCGCGCATGCGTTCGACATCAACCCGTTCAACAAGGCCATGCTGCTCGACGGCCTGGACGAGATCGGCGACACCCTGCGCCACGCCGCCGCGATCGGGAGCTTCGAGCGCGAGCGGCTGGCGCTGGAGCCGTGGCTCGCGGGCGGCGCCGGCGCGCCGCCCTGAAGCATCCCGTCCCCGAGACATCCCACTTCGACATCCAAACTACAACGATTGCAGGAGATCCCCATGCAGACCGACACCACCCTCACCGCGCCGCGCGTCTCGTGGCGCGCCAACCTCACGGCCAAGCACTGGCGCACGCTCAACGGCGCCTTCATGGGCTGGATCTTCGACGGCTACGAGGCGCTGGCGCTGATCGTGATCCTGCCCTCGCTGATGCAGTCGGTGCTCACGCCCGAGCAACTGGGCTCGCGCTCCATCTACAGCGGCGTGGTCATCGGCATCACGCTGCTGGGCTGGGGCATCGGCGGGCTGATCGGCGGCACCATGGCGGACTACGTCGGCCGCAAGCGCATGATGATGTGGTCGGTCTTCCTGTACGCGGTGCTGACCGGCTTCACCGCGCTGGTCCAGGACGTCTGGCAACTAAGCGCGCTGCGCTTCGTGACGGGCCTGGCGATGGGCAGCGAATGGAGCACCGGCATCGCGCTGGTGGCCGAGACCTGGCCGCGCGAGGCGCGCTCCAAGGGCGCGGGCTTCCTGCAGTCGGGCTTCGGCTGGGGCACGCTGATCGCCGCGGTGATCTGGTACTTCCTGGGCGAGTTCAACCCGTTCGGCGCCGACAACTGGCGCGTGATGTTCGTGGTCGGCGCGCTGCCGGCGTTCTTCGTGCTCTACATGCGCCGCGGCGTGGACGAGTCGGAGAAGTGGATCGAGGCCGTGCGCAACAAGCGCTGGGGCGCCACCGAGGGCAGCGCCGCGCAGGCCGGCGACGCGGGCAAGCGCCCCTTCACGCTGACCCAGATCTTCCGCGAGCCCGAAGCCGCGCGCCGCATCGCGCTGACCACGGCGCTGTCGATCGTCACCATCGTCGGCTGGTGGGCCGTCTCGAGCTGGCTGCCGGTCTACACCGGGGCGCTGGCCGCCGCCGCCCACGTCGAGAACCCGCAGCGCTGGATCTCCTCGGTCAACATCACCTACACCATCGGCGCGATCGTGGCCTACGTGGCCTCGGGCTTCCTCATCGACGCGATGGGCCGGCGCTGGTTCCTGTTCCTCACGTTCGCCGGCTCGCTGCTGACCACGGTCATGGCCTACGCCTGGGTCGGCACCGTGCAGCAGATGCAGATCGTCGCGCCCATCAACGGCTTCTTCACGCTGGGCTGCGCGTTCGCCTGGCTGGCGATCTACCCGGCCGAGCTGTTCACCGCCTCGGTGCGCTCCACCTCGGTCAGCTTCGTGTTCAACTCGGCGCGCCTGATCGCGTGGTTCTTCCCGATCCTGTCGGGCACGCTGATCAAGTCGTTCGGCGGCGTGGCGCAGGCCGCGCTGATCTTCGGCTCGGTCTACGTGCTGGGCATGGTGCTGCCCTGGTTCCTGCCGGAAACCAAGGGCCAGGACCTGCCGGAATAAGCTCGGCGCCCGCGCGCGCGAGGCGTGCCGCGGGCAAAAGAAAAAGGCCGCCAGTGTCGCCACTGGCGGCCTTTCGTCGTTCCGCGCCCGCTTACTTCAGCGTCTTGAGCCGGTTGCTGGCCGCCTGCGCGCCCTCGGTGCCGGGGTATTTCGACACCACCTGCTCCAGGGTCTTGCGGGCCGCGGCCTTCTGGCCGGACTCGAGCTGGTTGTTGGCGATGGCGATCAGCGCATCGGGCACCTTGGGGTGGTCCGGGTACGCCTGCACCATGTTCTGCAGCACCGTGGTGGAGCCACGGTAGTCGCGCTGCGCGTACAGCGAGTTGCCGAGCCAGAACTGCGCCAGCGGCACGTACGGGCTCTGCGGGTACTTCTTGATGAAGCCCGAGAAGACGCCGCCGGCGCCCTTGAAGTCGCCGGTCTGGAACTGCTTGAGCGCGGCGTCGTACTCGGTCTTCTCGCCAGGCTGCGACAAGCCCTCGCGGCCGTCCACGGTGACCTGCTGCGGCTCGAATTTCTTCAGGCGCGCATCGAGGTCGGCGTAGTAGTCCTTCTGCTGCTTCTGCAGCGTGGCCACCTCGTTCTGCAGCATCTCGTTCTGGCCGCGCAGCCGCGCCACTTCCTGGCGCAGGCCTTCGAGCTGGTTCTGCATGTCCAGCTGGGCGCGGCTGTTCTGGTCGATGCGCTGCGATGCGGTTGCCTGGAAGCCGTTGAACTGATCGCGCATGGTGACGATGGCGCGGCGCGCCTCGTCATCGTCGAATACGCCGGCCCGTGCCTGCGCGACCGGCAGCAGGCCGGCGCAGGACATCGCAGTGAGCAATACCAGTTTGGA
Source organism: Cupriavidus sp. WS (assembly GCF_000395345.1). NCBI lineage: Bacteria > Pseudomonadati > Pseudomonadota > Betaproteobacteria > Burkholderiales > Burkholderiaceae > Cupriavidus > Cupriavidus sp. WS. The sequence continues at coordinate 6,271 of NZ_AQPL01000387.1, forward strand.
GACGCGTGCGTTCATGAGGTGCCTGTGCGCAGATTAGTACGTGATGTCCGCGCGGCGGTTCTCCGCCCAGGCGGCTTCGTCATGGCCGGTGGCCTTGGGCTTTTCCTTGCCCAGGCTGACGGCTTCCATCTGGGTGTCGGGCACGCCCAGCGAGGACAGCGAGCGGCGCACGGCCTCGGCGCGCTTCTGGCCCAGCGCCAGGTTGTACTCGCTGGTGCCGCGTTCGTCGGTGTTGCCCTGGATCAGGATGCGGCGGCCCTTGTTGCTGGCCAGGTACTTGGCGTGCTCCGACAGCAGGCCCTGGTAGTCCGACTTGACGCTGTAGCTGTCGAAGTCGAAGTACACGCTGCGCTTGGCCAGCGGGCTGTTCGGGTCGTTGAGCGGATCGCGCGAGACGTCCACCGGCGCCACGGCGCGGGCGTCCGTCGCCGTGCCGCCCTTGCCGGCGCCGGCGTTGGCGGTGTCGTCCAGCTTGACGCCGGAGCTGCAGGCGCCGAGCGCCAGCAGGGCGGCGACGGCAAGGGTCTTGGTCATCATTTGGGTCATGGCTTGATACTCCTCGTTATTGCATGAATGGACCCCAGGACGGCTCGCGAACCTCGCCGGACTGGAGGGACAGAACCTGCCGGGTGCGCCCGTCAGTGGATACCGCCGCCAGCACCGAGCGACCTCCCACCCGGGTGGCGTAAAGAATGTACTTGCCGTTGGCGGCGAAGCTGGGGGCCTCGTCGTTGGCGGTGTCGGTCAGCGCGGTGACGTCGCCGCTGCCCAGATCCATCAGTTGCAGCTTGAAGCCGCCGCTGCGGGTGATGTAGGCCAGCTGCTTGCCGTCCGGCGAGATGCGCGGGCTGACGTTGTAGCTGCCCTTGAAGGTCACGCGCTGGGCCGCGCCGGCGTCCTCGCCGCCCGCGGGCATGCGGTAGATCTGCGGCGCGCCGCCGCGGTCGCTGGTGAAATAGATGCCGCGGCCGTCCGGCGCGTACTGCGGTTCGGTGTCGATGGCGCTGCTGCGGGTCAGGCGCTTGAGGCCGGAGCCGTCGGCGTTGACCTGGTAGATCTGGGTATTGCCGTCGCGCGACAGCGCCACCGCCAGGCGCTGGCCGTCGGGCGACCACGACGGCGCGCTGTTGTTGCCCTTCTGGTTGGACACCAGCGTGCGGCGCCCGGAGGCCAGGTCATGCACGTAGACCACCGGCTTCCTGGCCTCGAACGAGACGTAGGCGACCTTGGTGCCGTCCGGCGACCACGACGGCGAGATGATCGGCTCGTTGCTGGTCAGCGCGACCTGCGAGTTCTGGCCGTCCGAATCCGAGATCAGCAGCTGGTAGCGCCCGCCCACGCGCGCCACGTAGGACAGGCGCGTGGCGAACACGCCGCGCTCGCCGAGCAGCTTCTCGTAGATGTAGTCGGCGATCTTGTGGGCGGTGACGCGCAGCTGGCCGGCGCTGACCGTGAAGGCCAGGCCGCCGAGGCTCTGCCCCTTCTGCGTGTCGTAGAGGCGGAAGCGCACGTCGTACTGGCCGTTGCCGGCCGGGGTCACGCTGCCGGCCACGAAGGCGTCGGCGCCGCGCGACTTCCAGCTGCCCAGGTCAACGCTGGCCGATTCGGCCACGGTGGCGCCGGCCACGTCGACGTTGCGAAAACGGCCGCTGCGCTGCAGGTCGCTGCGGATGATCGCGGTCAGGTTCTGCGGGGCCTGCGCCTCGCCCTGGAAATTGGCGGTGGCAATCGGGAACTGGGTAGGGCCCACGCCGGTGACTTCGACCGTGAATTGCGCCTGCGCGCCGGTTGCCAGCAGCAACAGGCCGCCAAGGAGGAATCCCTTTATCCAGGCTATGTTCCGTTTGCAGAATCGCATGTGGTTTCCTAACGGTTTCCTAACAGATGGGTTGACTCGCCGTCCTTGCCGGACATGAGCGGCAAGGACGGCTAGATAGTAGCTGCATCGTCGCCGGGCTTCCGCTCACTATGCATATTGTTACGTTCGCGCCGTCAGTTGGCATGCGGGCGCAGCCGGATGTCGAAACTCGGGGGTGCCTTGCCATTCTCATCCTTGGGCAGCGGGTCCGAATTCTGCACCGCCCGCAGCGCCGCCTCGTCCCACGCCGCGTTGCCGCTCGAGGTCTTGACCCGGGCGGAAAGCAGCGCGCCGTCCGGCGCCAGCCTGACCGCGATCACGGCCGCCAGGCTGGCCGGGAAGTCCTCCGAATACTTGACGTTGGGCTGCACGCGGCGCTGCACGCGGTCCGAATAGCCCGGCGAAGCCTTGCCGCCGCTGCCGGCGCCGCTGCCCGCGCTGCTGCCGACACCGCCGGCCCCGCCCGGCGCCGCCGCGCCGCCGGCCAGCGCCTGCAGGCGCGCCAGTTCGGCGTGGCGCTGGGCGCCGGCCGCGGCATTCGCGCGGGCCTTGGCATCGGCGTCCGCCTTGGCCTTCGCGGAAGCGGCGGCCTTGGCGTCCGCGCTGGCCTTGGCCTTGGCGTCGGCCTCCGCGCGCGCCTTGGCGTCGGCGGCGTCGGCGCGGGCCTTCGCATCGGCACGGGCCTTGGCGTCGGCGCGCGCCTTGGCATCGGCTTCCTTGCGGTCGCGCTCGGCCTGCTCCTTGCGCTGCTGTTCCTGCTGGGCGGCGAGCTTGCGCGCGTCTTCCTTGCGCTGGGCTTCCTTGCGCAAGTCCTCCTTGCGCTGGTCCTCGCGACGTTGATCTTCGCGGCGCTGGTCTTCCTTGCGCTGCGCTTCCTTGCGGGCTTCTTCCTGGCGCTCGGCTTCCTGGCGCGCGCGCAGGTCGGCCTGCCGGCGCGCTTCCTCGCGGGCGGCGGCCTCGGCCTGGCGGCGTTTCTGCTGCTCGAGCGCGATGTCGGCCTCTTCCTCGGCGCGCGACCGGACCGCGGGCGCGGGCGGCACCGGGCGCGGCTGCGCGACCGGCTCGGGCGGCGGCGCGGGCCGGGGCGGCGGCGCCACGGCGGTATCGGGGATCTCGTCCCAGAGCTCGGCCTCGGCGCCGACCGGCGTGCTGCTCTGCCAGTGCACGCCGTAGTACAGCACGATGCCCAGCAGCACATGCATGAAGAGCGCGAGCAGGAAGGAACGCAGGGTTCCCCGCTCCTTGACCGGCTGATAAGGATAGGCGGCGGTCTTCATCTCGCGCGGCGATGCCTGTTGAATGTCGGGTTACTTTGACTTGACCATGAGGCCGACGCGCTTGACGCCGTCGCCCTTGAGCACCGACATGACGTCGAGCACGGATTCGTACTTGACCGCGCGGTCGGCGGCGATCACCACGGGCTGGTCCGGGTTCTCTTCCTGGCGCTGGTGCACGAACGCCAGCAGGCCGTCCTTGTCGACCTTGCGGTCGAAGGCGTTGCCGGCATTGTCCTTGCCGCGCGCGGTCAGCTGGCCGTCCTCGTGCACGGTCACGACGATGGGCGGCGCCTTCTGCTGCGGCGTGGCGTTGGCCACGGTGGGCAGGTCGACCACCGCCGGATTCACGATCGGTGCCGCCACCATGAAGATGACGAGCAGCACCAGCATCACGTCGATATAGGGCACGACGTTGATCTCGGCACTGGCCCGGCGGCGCGAGCCGCCGCGGCGCTGTATCGCTGCCATATGCGGGTTTCTCCTTGACCTTGGCTACGTATCCGTGTGTCTTGCGCGAACCGTGGCGTCAGCGGGTCTGGCGTTGCAGGATGTTCAGGAACTCTTCCATGAAGCTCTCGAAGCGGATGGCCAGCCGGTCGATCTCGGTGGCGTAGCGGTTGTACGCGATCACGGCCGGAATGGCCGCGAACAGGCCGATGGCGGTGGCGACCAGCGCCTCGGCGATCCCGGGGGCCACCGATGCCAGCGTCGCCTGCTGCACATTCGACAGGCCGCGGAATGCGTTCATGATCCCCCACACGGTGCCGAACAGGCCGATGTACGGGCTGACCGAACCGACCGAGGCCAGGAACG